>JAISRQ010000018.1 GCA_031273545.1 Holosporales bacterium | reverse complement strand
GTCTAGTTTAAAACATATTGGGTTTGGAGCATTTTATCAGACAAAACTAGATGTGCTAGATTTATCTGAGTGTTGGGCTGTTACGTTTTTTGACGAAGAATCTGAAGGATTGTCTAAATATTGTGAAAATAAGTATAAAGATAAAGAACTTGGAGAAATAAACTTGATCCTAGACGGTTTATTCATTCCTCTCACATTAGATAATAGTAGTGTAGCTATCTTCGAAAGATATGGCGTGTCGAGCGATTCATTTCCTCGGTGGAAAGAAGTATGGCAAGATGCGAAGGCGTCTATTCCCGATAAATGTAAAGTTTTCCTCCCGAGAAATCTAGGGAAATGGGAGTTTGATGCCAAAGCAAAAGAATGGAAACGGTATCTTGGAAATTAAAATTTATCAAAAAAAATAGACCAGATACCAGAGCCCTCAAAGATTGTGAAAAAGTAAGAGGAACAATAAGCGTTTTACTGACTAAAAACCCGCAATCTTTTGAGGATTTGGTACAGTCCCCCGAAGATTGCAGACCGGGAATAGAAGACTTGCAAGCGTTTGTTCGTAAAAAAGTCTGTAATCTTTTGGGAAGTGTGATCATTCCACAATCAAAAGAAAATCTTACAGACAGGCACTTGCTTTGCTTGTTTCCCTGACCTAACTTCCATTGGGGAGAGTGCCTTCTCTGGTTGCACCAGCTTAGGCACTGCATTGATCCCTATATCTACTTCAATTGGCAATTCTGCATTCTCTGGTTGCACCAGCTTAGGTACAGCATCTTTCCTGACAGCTACTTCCATTGGGGAGAGTGCCTTCTCTGGTTGCACCAGCTTAAGCTCTGCATTGTTCCCGGAAGCTACTTCAATTGGCAATTCTGCATTCTCTGGTTGTAGCAACTTACGTGAGACACATTTTCCGAGAGTCACTTCTATTGGCTCAAGCGCCTTTTATAATTGTCCATTAACTGTAATATCTCTCCCAAAAGCTACTTCTATTGGCGCTAATGCCTTTTATGAATGTCCACTAGTAGACGTGACATTCCCAGATACAATAACATCCGTTGGAAGCAGTGCTTTTCCATCTACTGATATTACGACGTTACGTCTTGTAGGTGAAGATGAGATGGGACAACGTATAGAGAGTGCCTGCCAAAAGCTGAAGTCTGGTGGATTTAGAGATACTGTTCGGAACTTCTTCTTCACACTAGGAGACGGCCCAAGTAACCTCTCAAATGGAACGATCGGCGAGCAGAGATTGTTCACTTACATATACAACGTGCTTGGCGTGACACGAGAACAGTTTGGAATGTTTTATTATTCAAGTTCTTCAAGTGGTTCTGGAACTTTGACCCTTGGTCCTAGATTTGCAAACTGTTGGTTACGACCTAGAGAACTAAATGAATCAAATCAAAATCCATTCGGACAGAATAATACTAACCCAGCAATCAATACAATAACAGGTTCGACGAATTCAACAGCGGAACTTATATTTTTTCCTAAAATGATTCGTGACATTGTTGATGACTATAGTAGTCCCATAGGTACATTCAGCTATTTCTAGTAGCAACATTGGGGCCCCCTCCAGTATAGCTAGAACAATATTGTTGCTCCCGGTTATTCATTCTATAAACACAGCCAGGTCCCTCCACCATGACACATCGTTGCCTGCCACTTCCTCCTCGCTACTACTCCTTCCGCCACTTACTCATCACCGCCACCTCTACCTTTCGTTGCCAACCTCATCCAGCAACCCACGAATCATGCTTCTCGAAATCTTGCGCTTCAGCATGGATGAGCTTTCGTCCAGGCGAGTCACCCATTCATTAATTGCGGTAAAGCTCCTAGGGATTCGCATCAACAAATATGTCAGACTATCATCATCAATCGACATTCCTAAGTCGCTGAACCGTTTGATGGCCACATTCCTCATTAACTCATCATCCAGCTCTCCAAGTTTAAACGACGGAATGGACATCATGCGCGAACGAAGATCAGACAAAATAAAGTTTTGCACTGGCCTTTTCGAGGTAAATAGCGCATAAGCATTACGCTCTTTCAATATGTTAAACGCATCAAATAGCCACTGTTCATCAAAATCATCCACAGAGTCGATCGCAACGCAATCCAACCCCTCAAGCAAGTCACGTGGCAAGCCAGAAGGGGACTGAATCAACGCGCCATTCAGCAAACGAACAAAGATGCAAGCTAGGTGTGTTTTCCCTGACTCTCCGGAAATGTATGCCATCCGACTTGCCGCAAGCTGAGGGGCCTGGATAACCCAGCGGTACGCGATCTCATTCCCCGGGGAAACGACCCACTTGTGTAAAGAATAGTCCTCATTTGACCCAAGTGGTAATAACTGTGGATGCGATTGTTTACACATAACATTAGTTGTTCCCAAAAGTAACTCCAATTTATCTGGACTCAATTAGCGAATTTTTACAAACTAAAAAAAGGCTAAGAATGAGTCTGCAATGCCTCTATCTCACTAACAGAAAGGCCTGTGTATTTACTGATGGCAGCTGTTGGAACTCCATCTTTTAACATAGATGCGGCCGTAATTCGCAATCCCTCAGCTTTTCCCTCAGCTTTTCCTTTAGCTTGCCCTTCTGCTAACCCCTTCGCTAGTCCTTCCTCTAATCCCTTTGCCAATCCTGTTTCTATAGCAACAGTCATTTCACTGTTGTAATCATTAATTGTTTTTTGCAAAATGTCGGCGATGGCCCGCACCTCATCATCAGCACTGATATACTTCAACGTACTCATGGCTTGTTTTACTTCTTCTACTTGCAAAAAAACATCATCCATCACAATAGGATCCTTCAAAAACGAGATCCACCCCGTTAAAAGGTCGTGGGTGTCAGCATCTTTTACATTAAACTTTTGCAATTCCAAGAAAATGATTCGCGCACAATCAGTTAAAACTTGATACGGATCCGCTCCATTTGGCTGAAAAGTCATATAGGCGTCACTAATTGCATCTTGCCGATTTGTCACGTTTTCCCCAAGGATCCATATACTAATAACATTAGCTCCCCTATATGAACCTCCAGGCTTAATAGTACTAGGCATCATGTTGGCAAGGTAGTGGAACGCTCGCTGCGGAATTTCACCAGAATTACGGCACTGAATCTCAATATTCAAAACAGTCCCATCATCAGACGTTGCCTTGATGTCCAGCCTGCTTCCTTTATTCTCTCCTAACACTTTCGTAATGTCCGTGTTGTCAAGATGCAAATCCTCAATATATGGTTTGCCTTTTAGTAACGCATTCAAAAAAGACCGCAGAACCGCCTTATTTTTTTCCACCCCAAACACGTTTTTAAATATGTAATCTAATTTTGGATCCAACAGTTGAGTCATCGTAACACCAAGTAAAAATTCCCCAAGACAGATTTAATTATACTATACCTAACCCCCAACTGAATAATCGTAAGCCTTTGTTCTCAAAAAAAGTCCGAAATCTTTTGAAAAGTGACTAGACATTTTAACGAAACATGCAGCGTGTAACATCATCATTAGCTATCATTCTTGATGAAAAGCTTAATTCACTGCCTTAGGTGTTCCCGCAATCTTATCTCTGTCAACATGAAGCAACAGCAACAACGGCGCCGACAACGCAATAGACGAAAACGTTCCAAGGCTAATTCCTATAAAAATCGGCATGCTAAATGAGGAAATAACCTCCCCCCCAAATATGCACAGTGCAAGCACCGCCAGCAACGTCGTTCCCGCCGTCAACACCGTACGCGACAACGTCTCATTTATGCTTTTATTTATTAACTCCGGCATGGACATTTTCCTATACCGCTTAATATTTTCTCGAATACGGTCGAATATAACAATAGAGTCGTTAACAGAGTACGAGGCCGTCGTCAAAATTGCAACAATAGCCGTCGCGTTAAACTCCATATGAAAAATCGCATATGCCCCCAACACGCCTATACAATCCTGCGCCAAGGCAATCAGCCCGCAAACGGAAAATTGCCACTCGAACCGAAACGCAATATAAACCGCAATCGCGAGGATGGAAAAAATAACGGCCTTGATCGCGTTGTTTATCAGCTCTTCACCTACGGTTGGTCCTATTGTTTCTACACGCCGGTATGTTACGCCTTCGCCGAGGACGGACTTTATTTTATCAATAATTACGGCATGGGCATTTATGTTTGCTGTTTCTGCTGAATCAGGGGTTAGTGTGGCGGCGGCGTTACTAGCGGGACTAGCTGTGCTCCCTGTCGCGGCGTTTGCATCCCCGGTGGTGGTTCCCGCGTCTGCAGCAGCTCCCTCCGCGTTTCCTGCTGCAGCATCCGCAGCCGTTACAGACCCCACTTCGGTCCCATCAGACTCCAGCTTTATGACGAGGTCACGCCCATCCGAACCCAACTGTTGCAAAGAAAAATCTCCAGAGTAATTAGCTGACAGCTTTTGTCGCAAAACATCCAACTCCTGTGGCACAGGGAAGCGCGCCTCAACAACGTACCCCCCTTTGAAATCTATTCCGTAGTTAAGCCCTCGTACAAAAAAAGAAACGATTGACGCAACAATTATAAATATAGACATTACAAATATCTTATTTTTGTGTCCAATAAAATTAATATTTACGTTATCTGGTATTAGTTTAATCATTTCTGTTTCCTTTTTTTCGTTTTACCTTTGCAATGTTTACGGCTTTTTCGATGGGCACCAACAAAAAACGAACTTTTTCATCGTCTCATCCTTACCAGGCACACGCTCCTTTATAGCGGCAACGTCTTCGATTTACTTACCCTAACCCAAGACACCAAAAACAACTGAGTCAAAGTCAACGCCGTAAACATAGAGATTACAAC
>JAISRQ010000015.1 GCA_031273545.1 Holosporales bacterium | reverse complement strand
TGTGTCAAGAAGAAATATGGCAACAACGAAAGAAATATTAAGGTTTCAGCTCAGATGAACGCCTTGGGGTAATTATGTAGTGGGAATTTGACACGGGAATTCAGGATTAACGTATATATGGCTCTGGACGACTCAGCGTGACTCTCCATCGGGGCTGTCACGCAGTGGGTGAGGGAGTGATGTTCGCGCTCAAAAAGCACTCCTTCCACCGCCATCCTGCCCTCCCCATCAGCCCATGCTTGACAATGCAAGCTCCTGCAAGATATAACCCGCCCGAAGCCATCCAGTCGGGCGGGTTATCTGTCCGCCATCATCCCCGCCTCTCATTTTTTAACGCGATGCGCGCTGTCAATGAGCGTGCCGCCCCGATATTCCACCACAGCTACGACATTGTCTTCATCCACCTCCGGGGATTCCGGCTTGCCCGTAAGTTTTTCAATCTTGTCTTTCAACTCGTTTGTATCAACCATAGAAGTTTCGCGGAACCGGCGCGCTCAAGCAAATCCCTGCGCAAAGGATTTATTAAAATCCCTCTCTCCGTAACGATGGCATCCACCGTCTCGCCCGGGGTCGTAACGCTGCCGACTGAGTCTTTTATGGAACACACCCCGCCGCCGTCCTCGCAGAATATTGGCGAATGCTGGATCATCCCGAGAGAATTTCCGGGGATGAACAGCATCGAGCGGCATGGCCGCTTCTTTCCCATTTTCCTTCATGAAGATTTCACCTCGATGGCCCGTTCCACGACGGTTTGGAAATCGAAATTTCGGGCATTTTCACAACCCCGAAGCTATTTCCCTGAGGAATTCATCGGTATTGACGGCGCGTTTGCCCGATATCTCAGCTAGCCCAAAAAGATCCTTAGTCATAATCCCGGACTCAATCGTTTTAATTGAGGCCCTTTCGAGCTTCTCCGCGAAACGGACGAGTTCCCCGATGCCGTCCAGTTCGCCGCGCTTGCGCAACGCGCCTGTCCACGCGTATATCGTGGCTATCGGGTTGGTGGAGGTTTCCTCCCCCTCCAGGTGTTTGTAGTAATGGCGGGTGACTGTGCCGTGCGCGGCTTCGTACTCGAAATATCCGTCAGGCGAGACGAGCACGGAAGTCATCATCGCCAGACTGCCGAACGCGGTCGCGACCATATCCGACATCACGTCCCCGTCGTAGTTCTTGCATGCCCAGATGAAGCCTCCATCGGAGCGCATCGCCCTTGCGACCGCGTCATCGATCAAGGTGTAGAAGTATTCTATTCCGGAGGATTCGAATTTCGATTTGTACTCAGAGTTGAAAATATCTTCAAAAATTTCCTTGAAGCGGCCGTCGTATTTTTTTAGGATTGTATCCTTCGTTGAAAACCAGATGGTCTGTTTTGTGGATAATGCGTAGCTGAAACAGGCCCGCGCGAAACTCGATATCGAGGCGTCGATATTGTGCATTCCCATAGCAACGCCGCTTTCCATGAAATCCTGCACCAGCTCCCGAATGGGTTCTCCATCGTCGGGGGTATATACGAGCTCCACCTTCCCCGGTTTTTTTATCTGCATCTCCGTTGCCTTGTAAACATCGCCATAAGCGTGGCGCGCGATTGTGATTGGTTTTTTCCATGCCCTGATCGAAGGCTTGATGGATTCCACGACTATCGGGGAACGGAAAACCGTTCCGTCCAGAATCGCCCTTATCGTTCCATTCGGGCTTCGCCACATTTGCTTCAACCCATATTCCTCCACGCGTTGGGCATTAGGCGTGATTGTCGCGCATTTCACGGCAACGCCGTGTTTTTTCGTGGCCTCCGCCGCTTGCGCCGTGATTTTATCGTCCGTTTCCTCGCGTTTTTTCAAGCCCAGGTCGTAATACTCGGTTTTGAGGTCCACATAGGGGGTGATCAGGATTTCTTTTATCCTGGACCATATGATGCGGGTCATTTCGTCCCCGTCCATTTCAACCAATGGCGTACCCATTCTTATTTTTTCCACAATCCATCGCTCCCTCTTATTTTTTTTCGTTTGCGTAATAATTCATCAGGCAGCCTGCGAGGATTATGTCGCGATCCTCAGGCGCGAGCCCAGGAAGCCTCAATTCGATGTCAACGGTTTTCGTCCCGTCCTCTTTTATCAGCTTCGCCTGAATTTCGGTTTGCGCGTTATCGATGGCGAAACGGATTTTGGGGATATACAGCCAGTCTTCGAGTTCAATCTTCCGCCGGTCGGATGCATCGACCAAAAAAGGTATCATTCCCCAGTTGATCAAATTGCTTCGGTAACGCTTCGTTGCGTACTCTATGGCGAGGTTCGCCTCTCCGCCCAGCATTTTCTGCGAAGAGGCCGCCTGCTCGCGCGCGGAGCCATCGCCTGGCTTGACGGCGAATATCACGCTTCCAATCCCAGTGGCCGCTGCGGCGCCTCGGTCGCCGGCATAAGAGAGAATCCTGGAGATCGCGTCTGCGAACTTGCCGACGCACTTTTCCCGCTCCATCTCTTGAGCGAATTTTGCGCGCCCGACATAACCCGGATCTTTCCTGGATAGCGCATATTCCGCAAGTTTCAGCGGATTGGACCTGAGAGACGACGTCTCGCCGGAGGGGATGAGCTCGTCGGTCGTAGTCACCGGATCCGATATTACGGAAGCCACAAGGAGCAGGTAGTTTTCAGGCAATGGGGATATCTTTGGCCACGGCTTGATGTTGGGGCCAAAAATCAGCTCTTCTTTTGGATTGGGCCTTCCGAAGCCGCAATATACCCTTTTTTCATAGACAGCCCCGTCAAAATGATATTTGATTTCCCGAAGGCTGCTCGCAGCTTCCGTCGCCGGCGTGATTGCGCCGCCATTGGCCGCAGTCGCCGCTATCGAGCGCGCATCCATCAGCGCCGTCATGGAAATTTGCCCTTCGCCGGGTTTTGAGCCCTCGCGGTTCGGGAAATTTCTCGTCGTGTGCCGTATGGAAAGGGCGCCATTCGACGGCGTGTCGCCAGCGCCAAAACATGGACCGCAGAAGGCGGTGCGGATCGTAGTTCCAGCTGCCATTAACTTTTCGATGCAGCCGTTTTTGAGCAGTTCGATGTTGACTGGCTGGCTCGCCGCGTAAATGGCGAGAGAGAACTCCCCATTCCCAATATCCTTGCCGCCAAGTATCTGGCTTGCCGCGACAAGATTCTCGAAGGCGCCGCCCGCACAACCCGCTATTATGCCTTGATCCGCGTGTAGGCGGCCATCTTTTGCCTTTTTCAGAAGGCTGAAATTCACCGCGCCTCCAATCTGATTCCTACAGTCATCCTCTACTTTATGAAGAATTTCGCTGAGATTTGAGTTTAGCTCCTCGATCGTATATGCGTTGCTGGGATGGAACGGAAGCGCTATCATCGGCTTGATTTTGTCCAGCTCAACGACGATTGCCCTGTCGTACCAGGCGAGCGGCGCCGGGTCGAGCTTGCGATAGTCGCGCGGCCTGCCGTGAATGGCCAGATATTCTTTCAGCAATTCGTCCGTGCGCCAGACGGAACTCCAGCATGCCGTCTCTGTCGTCATGACGTCAATGCCGATGCGGAAATCCACTGAAAGATTGGAGACCCCTGGGCCGACGAATTCCATCACGCTGTTTTTGACAAACCCGGTTTCGAAGACCTCGCGTATTACGGCAAGAGCCACGTCCTGCGGGCCTACTCCCGGGCGCGGCGAGCCTTTGAGGTAAACCGCGACGATGTCGGGGCGGGGCATGTCGTAAGTCCGTTCCACGATCTGCTTCACCAATTCCGGGCCGCCCTCTCCCACCGCAAGCGTGCCGAGCGCCCCGTAACGAGTGTGGCTGTCCGAGCCAAGGATCATCTTCCCGCATCCCGCGTGCATCTCGCGCACATATTGATGGATGACCGCGATATGCGCCGGCACAAATTCCCCGCCGAATTTTCGCGCCGCAGACAGACCGAAGACATGGTCGTCCTCGTTAATGGTGCCACCCACTGCGCAGAGGCTGTTGTGGCAATTGGTCAATACGTAAGGCACTGGAAACTCCACCAGCCCGCTCGCCAGCGCGGTTTGGATGATCCCAACGTATGTGATGTCATGAGAAGCGAGAACATCGAACTTGATTTTGAGGTTTTCAGGGTCTCCGTCTTTATTGTGCGCGCCAATTATGCCCGCAGCGATCGATCCTTCAGCCGCTTCCCTTCTGTCGAAGCCCTCCGCGATTGGCGGCTGGGCGATCCCATATTTCGAAAGGAGAGCTTTCAATTCCGCCGCATGAGTCGTTTTGACGTCCTCAAGGATATGATCTCCGCCAAGAAGGTAAATCCCATTTTTTATCAGTTTTATCATTTCGTTCCCCCCATTGCCGAATTGATTTTTGCGGTCATCGTTTTTTGCGTAAAAATCTGCGAAAACCCGGCAAGACCCATGAAACACCACCTTTCATGCCGTGAAAAAAAAGAGAATCCCGCGTGTTTGACGAGATTCTCCAGAGCTTGAACGCGCGATTATAGGTATTCATCTCTGGCGCGAGTTGCATAAAAAAAGGACGCTCCATGTTTTGGAGAATCCCCTAAACTTGCCCCGCGACAGAATGCAATCGCACCTAGTACAAGCAGTGAACGTTTAGTGGCTCGCTAAACACTTTTCACATCAGTTGCGACGCGCGTATTCTGACTTAAGCTTCATCGTTTGCGGCTAGCCTTCCCAGTTCTAATATCACTAATTTTTAGAGGTGCGAAGTTTCATTACCAAAGAATATAATATTGATAAAATAGAAACTACCAAGATCACACAGCTAATTGGTCTGGTGAAGAACACGGAAAAATCTCCGCCGAATCGGATTGATGTACGTACTAGTTCCTGCTCCGTCATTTTACCAAGAATTAAACCCAATACCATAGCCACGCGTGAATAACCAGTCTTTGACATAATGTATCCAAGTATACCGAAAACGAGTGCTGTAAAACAGTCAAATATGGCACCTCTGAAGGCATAAGATCCAGTCATGCCTAATGCAATTATGACCGGCGCAATAATTTTTGTGGGAATATTGACAACACCCGACACAACATATTCAAATATAAGCCCGATAACCAAACACACGAAGAAACTAATAACCAATAATACAATCGGCTGAATTATCAGGTCTATTCCTTGAACCAACAGCTGTGGGCCGGCTGTAACGCCATGCAATAATAAAGCGGAAAGCAAAACCGCAGATGCGCCGCTACCGGGTATGCCAAGAGCAAATGTTGTAATCAGCGCACCTCCTTGAGCAGCGTTATTCGCTGACTCCGGAGCAATAACACCTTGATAATGTCCCGTACCTAATTTCGGCGGATTTTTAGTAAATCGAAAAGACTCTTTATAGGCAGCCCAACATGCAATTGAAGCACCTGCGCCAGGCAAAATTCCAATAACTGTGCCTATAATCGCGGTCCATATTACCAGAGGTAAGTGCTTTAAGGTTATTAAACATCCCTCAAGTTCCTCTTTAAAGTTTCTTTTATGCTGTACGCCCTCATTCATTACACTTTTCTCGTTAATCAAGTTGAAAGCAGAAGTAAGGGCGAAAAGCCCCATCATGGCAGGAACAGTATTGATTCCTCCTGTCAAAAACAGATTTCCCATTGTGCCACGTAACTGGCCGGTAAGAGACATACCGACAGTACCAAGCAATAAACCAAGCACGCCTGCCATAATTCCTTTAATAGTATCGTTATCGGTTACTGATGCAATAATAGAAACGCCGAAAATAGATACGGCAAAGTATTCAGGCGGCCCAAATCTCAACGCGAATCTGGCTAAAGGACGCATTAAAAGCAGTAGAATTACAACGCTGATGAAACCGCCTAAAAAAGAACTCATGCTGGCAATACCAAGTGCCTGATTTCCTTTTCCTTTTTTCGTCAATGCAAAACCATCCAATGCCGTTGCGGCGGATCCGCCTGTGCCAGGCGTATTAAGCAAAATAGCACTGCCCGATCCTCCAAATATAGCCGCGCCATAAGCAGCCAACAACATTCCAAGCGCCGATTCCAATGGCATACTGTAAGTAAGCGGCAAAAGGATAACCAAGACCATTGTGGCATTAACTCCAGGAAGGAAACCGCCGAATACGCCCAATACAGTTCCTACAAACATCCAAAGAAAAGCTTGCAAGTTCAATGTGAATAGCGCTTCCATCACCAGCGTCCACAAACTTGTTTTCACAAAAATCTCCCCCTCTTACATTTTCTACAAAAAAAGCAATCAAAAGCCCAGTATACCCTTTGGTAAAGATACCCGCAGGCAAACACCGAAGGCAACATACAATATAAGGACAGTCAGAGCGCTAACGATTATAACTAATTTCTTATTGAACGCTCCTATCAGATACAAAACGGCCGAAAGGAAAAAAAATGTGGAAAAAACATAACCCAGTGTCTTCAAAATTCCTAAATATAAGAAAGAAAAAACAATCAGCACGATTTCTTTATGTTCGTCCAGAAACTGCTTAATAGTATCTGTTTTTTTCGAAACCGTAACAGCGTCATCGATTTCTTCAGCAGGATCGTCTGCTTTTGTCGTTTTGTTTTTTAACGCAGCCCAAAATTTTCTAATCTCTTTTGCTATAATGAGAATACTGCAGAGCATTACTACATAATAGCAGGGTTTAATGAACAAAAGATTGGATTCCGCTTGCGGCAATCCGCTTACCTCAATGAAATAAGCCATTGCCGCGCCTAATAAAGCAAGAGTAAAAATTATTAACCCAATATTGCAATACGAGGCGGCTTTTTTGAATTGATTTGTTTTCATAATCGAATATTCTCCTTTTGTTCAAATCTCAGATCTTTGTCTTTCATCCAAGCATAAACACGCGCTATAAAGTCTTTCAATAAATAAAGTAAATAAAGTCTTCAATTAGTCAGATACCCCCGGCAGTGCCGGGGGGGTGCCATTGGTTAATTATCCGCCATGGATTTCCACTAGTCGCCTCGTACTAATTGTTCAAGATTTCAGCAGCAATTTTCATAGACTCAATTGCCTCTTTTATTAGCCTCTGGCTCTCTTCAGGACCATACCAAACACAATAGGACTTCAGATGCTGCCCTTCCAATACCTGCTGATAGCCTTCGGATTCATGAGCTGCATACATTGCATTGACAAGTTTTTCAAAACGCTCAGGATACTGTTCCACAAAATCTTTATCAACATATGAAGAAATGTAGTTGGCTGAGATTGTCGTTACTGTATCCGTAATTCCATACTTTTTCAAGATTTCCGTAAACAGTTTACCTTCAGGCCAAAGTACGGATTCATGATCCCATGCAATGCCAAGAGCTTTGGCTTCACTACGAAGTTCATATGCTGACCACTCCTGGCTTGCCAGCAGATCCACATGTTTGCCCAGGAACTGCGCTTTATTTTCCGAGCCGGAATCATAAGGCACCACAGCAAAATCAATGTCAAGCGCTTTTTCCAGACCCAGAAGAAAGAAATATCCTGCACCATTCATAGTGCATGTGATAGATACTTTACCCGGACGATTTCTCGCATCCTCGATAACATCGTCAAAAGTCTCATAAGGGGAGTCGTTCAGGGCAAAAATACCTACGGGGTCTACTCGCTCAAGATTGATCATCCGGAAATCGTCAATGGTAAAATCTGTCAAATTCTGGAAATAATTCATTACACCAAGTTTTTGGATTCCCATCCAACCGATTGTATAACCGTCCGGCACCGCTTGCAGCTGCTGCTGAAGCCCAACGGAACCGCCTCCGCCATCAACATTTTGTACGATTTGCGTTACACCCAACTTTTCCCCGAGAAAAGGTAAAAACCATCTCAGCTGCATATCAGCAGAACCACCTGCAGCAGCAGTATGAATCCAAGTCATTACATGGTCAGGCCAACCATCTTCACTCTGGGGTTGCTCTGCACTCACAGGCGCACTATGACCGCATCGCGTGAGTAAAACACATACCAACGAGAACGCAAGGATAAGCGTAAGCACTCTTTTCATAATCAAGACCCTGCCTTTCTTTCTATTATTTTTTAATTACACTTAAACAAAGTGTAATTTGAGGAACATCGTAAACCATTTTCCGCACAGGATTATGTGAGGGATTATGCATTGACACCCTTAACCAAGATTTTCCCGTTCTCGAATTCCATAGAAGTTCCATAGGCCTCCGATAAACCTTGCATCTTTTTAAAGATTTTTTCACCCTCTTCTTCGGTAGCAACAACTGGTTCATAATTCTCGTTTTTGCTAAGCGGAATAAGGGAAATGTTCTGAATCTGCTTATCTTCTATATCACACTCTACAACGACAGCCTCGCTGCCATGATGGAAACGTCTGGGATCGGTATGCCTCAGGAAGAATGAAAAGTCACCCAGGCAGTAACAAATACCCTTGCCTTTATATATTTCGACACCCTGTACTACATGAGGATGGTGTCCAACAATCAGGTCTGCGCCAGCGTCAATTGCCAATTTTCCCATTTCTCTCTGATACTCCGCTACCAGACGGTAGGATTGTGAAATACCCCAATGCCAGGAAATAACTACGATATCAGCCTTGGTTTTTGCATTTGCAATATCCTGCTTCATGCGGTCAACGCTGTCCTGCTCGGGTTCAGTGAGAACGATGGCTGGCATACCTGGCACCTCAAAGAAACGTTCCGGCGGACGATAGGATGTACGAAGCTTAACGACTGCCACACCTGCACGGTCCGCAAGTGCCTGAAAGTGATCCAAAAAGACAGACGTGTAGGACAAGAATGCGATGTTCGTACTTTCCCGTTCGATGATAACGGGCTTATGGGCCTCATCAATATTTTTACCAGCTCCACAATGTGCAATTCCTGCTTTATCAAGGGTCTCTATAGTTTCCATAATTCCCTCTGCACCGCGATCCATGGAGTGGTTATTTGCCAAGCCTACAACATCGAATCCACCTGCTACCAATGATGCTACCATCTCAGGATTGGACTGAAATCTGCCTCGGTTAATGCCTTTTGTCGAAAGGCATGCCTCCTGGTTGCCGAAAACAACATCCGCTGCCTTAAAAATATGGTTTACATATTGAAAAGCATTTTCAGGATCTTCGCGCTGGATATAAACGTCACTCACCAAATCCAATACAATCTTTTTTTTGCCCATGTCCTTCCACTCCCCTTCAATTTTTATGTAGCTTTACATATTTTAAATGCCTCTTTGCCTATTCTCACTAGTTTTGCCAGTCGTGAATAGCCTGGACGATATTATGCCTAGCAACGATTTCCTACTTGTTGCCTTTAATTTTCATAGCTATATTACGGACTTCATCATCAGTAAGAGAACGCTTACGAATGGTAGACTCGGCTCTTGCAGCTTTATTAATTGCTTCAGCTTCAGCTTTATCCACCGGAATATCAAGTTCTACCAATTTATCCAACATAGCCCAATTACGAGTGATTGAACCGATATGGCTCTCCCACTTGCCTCCGAATACAGACGGGTCAATCGTTCCGTGAATCAACGGATCAATATCTACCTCTGTGGAGTTAGAGTATGTGTAGTATTCTTCACCTGTGATAGGATGGTTGCGTTCCACTGGGTAGCGGAAAATATCTTCACCAAGTCGGCGAAGGTCTGTAAACTGATCCAATTTTAGACCTGTATCCACGCCATACATCACTTCGAGCGTACCTGCAAGTACCTGAATGTCTGTTCCTCCACCTAGACTATCTATTCCATTGATTCTGCACTCCACCATCTCAGCTCCGGCCTGAATCGCAGTCAGTGCCCTTTCAATTCCCAGTCCAAAGGTATTGTGGCAATGAACAGCAATCTTGGTATTAGGAGCAGCCTTTTTCGCTATGAGCACCGCGTAGGCAATTGCACGGGGAGACATCGCGCCGGGACCATCCTGCAGGGAAATATAGTAAGCGCCCGCATTACCCATCTCCCGAGCAAACCTTTCAATAGTCGCCTCATCCGCCCAATGCAGCATATTAAGGGATGCCTTTATCCTCATTCCATGTCTATTTGCATAGTCAATTAACGGCTTATTTCTCTCTACAAGCTCATCGAGGCTCTTGGGGGGATGTGCCAGATTACGCCAATCCTTCCCGGCCCAAGTCATAGACTCTATCTCACCGCCACCATAGAAAGATGAAATTGCATAATTGGCCGGGCCTTGAATACTGGCGCAATTAGCGCCCATCTTAAGCAATTCGTCAATGCCGTCTGTTGTTGCTACGCCACCCAATTCCACCTCTGCATCGGGGTTCAGTCTCTTACATATCTTGATTTCTTCCTGCATCTGCTCCATGGTATAACCGCGTGAACGCCAGCCCATACTAATCTGGAAAGAGGAAACACCAAGTTCACTTAGAGCTTGCAACAAACGGACTCTTTCATCTTTTGTCAAACTAACTCCATTCACCTGCAGTGCCGTACGAAGAGAAATATCTCTCAGTAAAACCTTCTTGGGCATGTGGTCAGGAAGGGAAAGTCCCATAACCTCGGGTTTACAGTTCAACCCGCTCAAGCACCATTTTCCTGGTACATAATTCATATGGGTACGCAGCTCTGCGAGCTGATTCCTAACGAACATTACCTCTTCATCCGTCAGATACCAATGCATGCCTTCTTTTTTTAACGCCATTTTAATACTCCTTCACTATCGAAAATTATTTGCAGAAAGGTTCTGCAATAGGACTGTATGTCTGTCATTTCCAATATATCTCTGATGGAATATATACTGACCCATCCATGATTCTTCTGGCTGTCCGCCCCACTGTCGCTTTAGTAAGCTCAAATGTATCAACAGAGCTTCCCTCGATTTTCACATCAAATTCCATAATTCCAGAAGGATGCCCAAGCCTTACCACACCATTTTTAATTGCTTCCGGACTGAGCACCTCATTTAAAACAGTCCCCTGAATCATCGCTGCCGCCGCTGTACAGATGCCACCAGTTATCGCATAAGCTTTATGTATCACGCCCAGTGCCTTGGTCCTGGCTACCATATCTATATCAGATTCACTAACCTCCGTTCCGCTAATTGTCTTATACGATTGAGCTTTACCGACAATTGCAACTTTGGGTATGGCCGAGCTGACAATTCTCAATCCGTTGTTGTATTTGATCAGCCCCATAATTTCTGCGCCCTTCACACGTATCTCTTCTACCAATGCGAGATGCTTTGGGTTAACTACAAAGTCCTGAGGTAGTTCAGCACCTGTGAGACCTATGTCAACAGCTTTGATATAAATGGCTGGAGCTGCAGCATCTACCATACTCGTGCGTATCTTTCTGCCATCTTCCAATACGATTTCATCAATCAGATGGCCTGTCGGAAGCAACTTTCCAGTTAATGACCCTTGTGCATTCGGGAAACTTAAAGAGATTTTTGCCCCTGTTCCCGGCACACCGTCAATGCAATAACCACCACTGATCAATGCCTTGCCATCTCTTACATGGATTTCCGCTAAAATTATTTTCTTTGTATTTGTATTGTAAATTTTGACCGTAGTGTATGGTTCAATAGCTTGCACTAATCCTTCATCTATTGCGTAAGGACCGACAGCAGAGGAGATATTTCCGCAATTTCCCACGTAGTCTATTTCAGCTTTATTTATTCCAATATATGCAAATGTATAATCAACATCTGCATCATTTCTTAAAGAAGGTTTAATAATTGCCAGCTTGCTTGTCAAGGGGTCTGCTCCACCGAGACCATCAATCTGTCGAATATCCGGAGAGCCGAAAATGCTAAGTATTACTTTGTCTCTCGTCGCACTATCCCGGGGCAAATCATTCTCCATAATAAATACAGCCTTGCTGGTTCCGCCCCGCATAATAACAGCTTTGATTTTTTCGTATTCTCGCATATGCCACCCCCCTTTGTTTAAAAAACGTTAACACATAACGGCCAAAAAACAAAATCAGTAATTTTTTAGTATTTCCATAACTTTTTTTTATGGTAATTAGTCTGTCGCGTTTTTGCATACTAACTGTTTATATGTAATAGTTTTAGTAGAAACGCGCGCTTGCAGCAACCGCAAAAAAATCTGCGAGCCGTACTTTCTCCTGTTGAACCTATATGCAAATTCATCGAAATAACGCCGAAGATGCTTCTTATTCCAAACCGTGAAACGTTCCGACAATAAATGCTTTAAGATTAGAAATTACGAGGATGTTTTTCCATGCTAATTTGCTCTTTAAAAAATCACAGATTATCGGTTATATGTTCTATAAATGCTTTGACCAGTGGAACAGATAATGATTTTTTTTGATAAATCATCAAGGACTCTCTGACGATATTCTCTCCTTTTTCCGTTTTCAATGGCAATAAGTACAGACCGTCTGTATTGCTCAATCCGACATTCGGTAAAATGGCATACCCCAAATGATGCCTAACCATCTCTCTGGCAACTTCCACATTATCTACAGTCATGATAATATTAGGGGAGTGGAGGTACATGCTTTTCCACCATGTATCAATGACTTTTGCCAAAGAAGCTTCTGTGTTATACGAAATCATATGCAAGCTGGGTAAATCGGAGTACGTGATTTTTCTATCCGAAATTATGCTTATAGCTTCGGATAGAAGTATCTTTTTTTCTCCATCCCATTCAATACCATTTCGAACAAATCCGACATGAATTTCCCTATTATAAAGCTTGTCAACCAATTCATCGCTACGTCCAGACTTAACATTGAACTCTACAGTTGGATAGATTCCGGAAAATTGTCCAAGGTATTTCGGCAGGAAACTCTTGATTAATGATCTAGTGGACCCTATCTTTAAAATGCCGAGTACTTTTTGATCCATGCTTAGCAAATTTTCTTTAACGGATCGCATCTGATCCAACATCTCCAGTGAATACTTGTACAGGTATTCTCCTTGAGGCGTAAATTTAATGCCCTTCTTACCACGTTCAAGGATTACCACACCAAAATCTTTTTCCAACTGTTGAATTCTGTAGCTTAAGGCAGGTTGTGATAAAAACAATACTTCGGACGCCTTTGTAATGTTGTGCTGCTCATAAAGTGTTTTCAACACCATCCAATCGGTAGAATTCAAAATACACCTCCATCTTAGTTAGCTACTGAAACTTCGCACTCCATAAAGCGAAGTTCCACCTTGAAAAATCAATAATTATCGGCGAAAGAGAAGTGACATGAGCCATCTTAAGGAGGTTCATGCTCACGAGCAAGATTAACACGTTCTGAGATTTTTGAGAATGAACTTTCTTCAATGATCGGCGTTTTTTTCCACCGTTTCAGGATAACGTCGCTGCCGAAATAAAACGGTGCTTATAAAAACTCAGGCATTCCCGCCGCCGTGATATTCCGGAGACTCTTCAGCCTGGCTTTTGCGTGTAGGAGCATGTCCATGATGCTGAAAACTAACGTATGGGACGGCACAGGGAATTTAGGAATCTTCACCCTGTTAAATTCTGAAACCCTCCGGCATTGGGTCCTCCGGTTCGAGCACAAGTTGGCTGAAACCCATAATGTAGGCGTTGCCGGATATTTTGGGGACAATCGCCGGTATGCCGGCTATAGTGGTCTCTCCGACAATGGTGCCTTCAAAGACCGTGTCTATGATGCTGTGGTTCTCCAGCGTCATGCCCGGCTTCAACATTCCCTTCGAGTAAAGCTGCGACATGCGCGCGCTGGTCCCGGTTCCGCAGGGGCTTCTGT
>JAISRQ010000110.1 GCA_031273545.1 Holosporales bacterium | reverse complement strand
GTGATAGCCTAGCCAGTAAAAAAGATAGTCTGCTAGCAGATCGAGAAAGAAGGTCTCAGGAGCTTGGGAGGCCAACGAGACGTTTCGCAGCTAGAATTGCACTGACAGATCACCAAATTGCAAAGTTTGACAAAAAAATTGCACATATTGATGCCGTGATTGCGATGCTAAAGTCTGCAGTTGAACTTAATAAAATGCTAAGCAATGTAGAAGAAAATACGCCAATAGAAAGCTTAATTGCTGTCGGTGCAGCAGCGGAGGATCTTGTAACGGAGCATAATTACGTTGAATCACTTAACACTCTAGAGTTGCTTCGGCTAACAGAACAAAGGCTAAATGAAGACTTGGTAGGGTTAACAGATGTTTTAGCTAATTCGCAAACAGAGGATGCTGCACAAGCGAGAGTTCAATTAACTGAGTTAGTTCGGTCGTTATGTGGCGTTTTTGCAACGGCACAAACAGCTTTGGGCTTGTTTAATGATGAGGTGGTTAATAGGGTACTAGAGTCATGACAAATAGGTATGCATGATCATTTTTAGTAAGTTATGTCCCCAACGAGTGCGGAGAAAAAATTGAGAAATCACAAGTGTTTGTTTGCCCAAAAAGTCCGTAATTTTTTGAGGGATATACTGGGGAGCCCCCGAGAATGCGGATGAAAAAGTGAAGACTCACAAATGTCTGTTTGTCCAAAAAGTCCGTAATTTTTTGGGGCGTGAGTGTAGGCAATTCCATAAACGATGTGCTACAATTTCCAGAAAGGATGGTTGTTAGCTTATGACGTTAGGACAGAAAAACGATATACAAAGGGACAAGGATGGTGCTCTTGGTGAGTATATGCCATTTTTCCTTATGTTATGCACGGGCGTATCTATCAGCAGCATAGACATGTATTTGCCTGCGCTTCCTGAGTTAGCGACGTTTTTTAAGACAACAGATAATTTGCTGAGGGTATCAGTGATGATCTCTCCGTTTGTGTCTGCTTTTACAGGGCTGTTTTACGGCAGCATCAGCGACATGTATGGGCGTCGTCCAATTGTTTTGTTCTGCTTGTTTGTTTTCTCTCTAGGGTCTTTGTGGTGCGCCTTTAGCGACTCGGCCACAGAATTCATTGTTGCGAGGGTAGTACAAGCGATCGGCAGCACAGGCATGGGGCTGCAAACAATGACAGTGTTATCCGATAAATACAAAGGCGTAACGTTGGCGCGTTACCTGAGCGTGTACAGCGTGTTGTACCCTGTAACGTTCGCTTTAGCTCCTAACATTGGGGCATTTATAATGTTGTACACGTCTTGGCGCGGAATGTTTTATTTCCTAGCATTGATGGGTGGGGGGCTTATGATCTTCATGTACAACGCATTGCCTGAAACGTTGTCTGTTCGTAAAGCCCACAACGGTGTGTCTCTTCCATTATGGTGTTCCACGATATGGGATATGTTTAGTCACAAGCCAATATTCCGCAATATGGCACTTACCAATGCATTAGCAGTAGTGATGAACAATATTTTTATTACAAATGCCCCATTTATATTTGAACAACATTTTGAATTAACCAAAACACAATACGCGAATATATCTGTAATCCCAAATAGTTTTAATATTGCTGGATGCCTGCTTTATTCTTTCTTATTAAAATCATGTTCTCCAAAATCTTGCCTTAATTTAGGCAGGATCGTCACATTTTTATTTATGACAGTTGTGCTAATTGCTTTGTGTGTGTCGAATGCTCTTGGGATGAGCGAAGTCGTGATGATTTACTGCCTGTGCTCTTTTGGGATGTCGTTTTTAACAATGACAAGCGTAGGGTTCGCCGTGTCCGACATGCAAACGGATAAAGGGCTAGGCAACGGAATAATACAGTTTGTGCGAAATATTTCGTCGAGCTCTGCTGTTATGTTGTTTGGGTATTTCTGTTCGGGAAGCGTAGTTCAAGTGTTTTTTGCAATGAGTATGTGTGCATTGGCGGTATTGCTAACGATATCAACTTGCTATAGCCGTCTTCCGGACTTAACATGACAATGTGGTGATTTGCCTTGGGAGACTCCTGTGTATGTTCTTGGAATAGAAACCAGCTGCGACGAAACTGCTGCTGCGGTTGTCTGCTCAGAGGGTACAGAGCGCATCCTGTCTAATGTCATATGCTCGCAAATCGATATGCATTCCGAGTATGGTGGCGTCGTTCCCGAAATCGCAGCAAGGGCGCACGAATCTCTGCTTTTTCCTGCTATCCAAAAAGCCTTGAACGTTGCGCAGTTGCCGCTCCACAGCATCGACGCAATCGCAGCAACTTGTGGGCCAGGCTTAATTGGCGGCGTAATGGTAGGAGCCATTGCAGCCAAAATGTTAGCGTTAGCGCATAATATTCCCTTTATTGCAGTTAACCACCTTGAAGGTCATGCACAAGTTTGCAGCATTTCTGAGGATGTTACATTTCCGTATTTGCTTTTATTAATATCTGGTGGGCATAGTCAAATATTAGAAGTTCATGGCTTAGGCAAATATAAATTACTAGGAGAGACGCTTGACGATTCTGTTGGCGAAACATTTGACAAGGTCGCCAGGTTGATTGGGCTACCGTACCCTGGGGGGCCGAATATAGAGAAACGCGCCCAAAAAGGGGATCCACGCCGCTTTAGTGTATCTACGCCGTTAAAGGGAAGAAGTGGTTGCGATTTTTCGTTTTCAGGAATGAAAACTGCGTTTAGAACCTTGATTTCGCAGGCTTCGCAGAGTGCGCCGTTGTCAGAGCAAGATGTAAACGATTTTGCTGCTAGCCTCCAATGGAGCGTGGCTGAGGCGCTGGTGAGCCGGATAGTGAACGCGCTTAAGATGGTGTCGGATGAAGTCAGGCATAATAAGACATTTGTTATTGCTGGAGGGGTTGCCGCAAATAAATATATTAGAGCCAGGATTACAGAGGTTGGAAATAATGCGGGGTATAAAGTGTTTTACCCGCCAGTAAATTTGTGCACAGATAATGCTGTGATGATCGCTTGGGTAGGCCTTGGGTATCATGAGAAGGGAATCCACTCAAGTCTGGATTTCGAGCCACGATCTCGTTGGGAGCTAGACTCTTTATTGTAGCCAGTTTCTTGGGAACAACTTGGAGGATGGCTCAATCTACACTGGGGGCATCTATAAATGCTTTTCCAAAAACCGCCTCTTTTTCCAAAAAAAGCATCTATTTTTCCAAAAAAAGGCCCCTATTTGCCAAAAAAAAGCATCTGCTTAAGGACGCAGGATCATGAACATCACAGAGAATCTTGCCATTCGTCATAATTATTATTCATAACGTGGTTAGTATGTTGCAAATTTAACGTTAATTTAACGAATTATTCGCTACATTAGAAGGTGAGAGTAGAAGAGTCTGTAGTGGATACGAGTAAAAAAATGGCAGATAGTACACAGCATAAAATAGGTCGTATCCGATCCCCGCGCGTCCAAATAACTTACGACGTCGAAATCGGGAATGCGATCGAAATGAAGGAATTGCCTTTTGTTTTAGGAATAATGGCGGATTTGTCCGGTATGCCTGAAGTAGCTCTTCCAAAACTTAAGGAGCGAAAATTCGTCGAAATAGACGGCGGCAATTTTGATGGGATAATGGCTTCGTTCCGTCCACGGCTTGCTTTGCGTGTAAAAGATGCAATCTTGAAGGACGATTCTGAAACTAATGTTGAGCTACATTTTTCTAATATGGAGGACTTTTCGCCAGTTAATATAGTGAAACAAGTTCCTGCCCTTGCCAAACTTTATGGAGTTCGTTCTCGCTTGAAAGACCTATTAACTAAGCTTGACGGAAACGATGACCTAGAAGAAGGGCTAAAAAAGATAATGACGGACAGTACAGAAAAAGACGCAATTAAGAACGCTCTTCCACCACTAGAAGGTGTAGAGGGAGAGGGAGAGGAAGCGCCAAAGGAGTAGCACATGGCTGACACAAATGAAACGAATGAAACGAACGAAGGCGGAGAAGCGCAGTCACCGGTAGACATCCTCTTTGAAAAGGGACGGCTCGTGCGTGACGAAACACAGCGTCCGTTTGCTGAGGACTTGATTCGTGAATTTATCACTCAAATTGATGAAAATCCGGATATAGTAGGGGAAAACCCGGCCGCATTTATGAATGCAATCATTGCACAGATTGATGAAAAAATTCAAGATCAGCTGAATGAAATCATGCATCATGAAGCATTTCAAGCCTTAGAAGGGTCTTGGAGGGGACTAAATTATTTAGTTACCAAAACGGAAACGAGTACTCACTTAAAATTGCGTTTATTGAATGCAACTAAAAAAGAACTTTTAAATGATCTGGAAACTGCAGTTGAGTTCGACCAAAGCCAGTTGTTTAAAAAGATCTATGAAGAAGAATACGGCACATTTGGTGGGCATCCATATTCTTGTTTACTTGGAGACTATTTTTTCACAAGACATCCGCAGGATATGGAGTTTTTGACGAAGATGTCAGAAGTCGCAGCAGCAGCGCATGCGCCATTTATCACAGCGGCTCACCCAAAATTGTTCGACTTGGATTCGTTCGAACAACTTGGCGTTCCAAGGGACATGAATAAGGTTTTTGAAAGTTTAGAGCTCATTAAGTGGACATCTTTCAGAAATACAGAAGAGTCGAGGTATATAGCGTTGACACTTCCGCGAGTGTTGATTCGCTTGCCGTACGGGGCTGACACCCTCCCGGCAGAAGGACTAAACTTCGAAGAAGATGTTGCTGGGGCGAATAGTTCTAAGTTTTGCTGGACTAACCCGGCGTACATATTAAGTCAAAGGATAACGAATGCGTTTGCGCTATATGGCTGGACTGCGGCAATACGAGGTGTAGAAGGCGGAGGGATTGTCCAAGGGCTTCCCTCGTACACGTTTAGGACGACCGACGGGGACATTGCGCTAAAGTGTCCGACCGAAACAGCAATTACGGACCGGCGTGAAAAGGAGCTTAGCGACCTTGGTTTCATAGCGTTGTGTCACTGTAAAGGAACGGATTACGCCGCATTTTTTGGTGGGCAAACAGCACAAAAGCCGAAGGTTTACAATTTGGATGATGCTAATGCTAACGCAAATTTGTCTGCGCGTCTTCCATACATGTTGGCTGCATCGCGTTTTGCACACTA
>JAISRQ010000043.1 GCA_031273545.1 Holosporales bacterium | reverse complement strand
TGTTCCTGCGTGTTCTGCAACAATACGAAGCACTATAGACATGCCGAGGCCTGTGCCTTTTGAGCGCGTGGTATAGTAAGGTTCGAATAGGCGCTCCCTTTTTTCAGCAGGAAACCCTGGGCCATTATCCTCTATCACGATTAACAAGTGATCCTCTTTTGGCAGCAAAAATACCGATATCGCCCCATGCGCCTCCTCCCCTGCAGAAACGTCGCGTTCCTTTATTGCATTCACAGCATTTTGAAGCAAATTCACTAAAACTTGGAAAATTTGCTGACTATCGCACGGACAAATAATCAAAGGGTGCGACGCCTCAATCGAAAAATCAATATCAGGGTCTGCCTGCCTTTGCAAGAAAACAGCGTCTCGAACTAAGTGGTTTATGTTCACAAGCTCAATGTTTGCCTCAGGCATTCGCGCAAATGCGGAGAACTCACTAATGAGGTTTTCTATGTGCGAAACTTGTCGGATTATGGTGTCAATACATTTTATGAAAGTTTCGGGATCGCTTCGTATTTCGGCCTTATATTTTCTCTTTAGACGTTCGGCTGAGAGCTGGATTGGGGTCAAGGGGTTCTTAACTTCGTGTGCAATTTTTCTTGCGATATCGGCCCAGGCGGATTTTTTCTCGCTTATTATGAGGTCTTTATTTTGTCGAGCAAGGCGCTCCGTCATGCGGTTAAATGATTGCACTAATTTATTTAACTCGTTTTTGGAATGGACTTCCGGAACACGAACGGTAAGGTCGCCCTCGCTCACGTCATTTGCTGCAACGATTAAGCGCGTAATTGGGGAAACCAAAATATTTGCAAGTGTTATCCCCGTCCAAACGGCCGCCAGCAGCAAAAGGACGGATGCTAACGCAAATAATATGACAAGGACAAGCTGAAATTGATTTTGATTATTAAGTAATTCATTATAATAACGAGTAGAATCACGCGCAGTCGTCACATATTTCAAAATATTACGATCTATTATTTTGCCTATCCACAAATACATAGTCGCGTCCGAGCGCCCTGTGTCTACGCATATCAACGCTTGAACTTGCCCATTTTTTTCTCTAATTAGCACTTCACCCAAATCCACATTGCGAAGGTCTACCCAATCGGCATCATGCCTCGTCAAATAGTCTAATTCTAAGTATATGGCAAGTGATGAACTAATTGAGACTGATTCTTTTCTATTCGTATCAAAATATTGGACGAGCGCTTCTTCTAGGTGCATTTTGTCCACAAGCGCATCTAGCTCCTCACGAAAGTCATTGCGGTCTTTTTCTTTAAATAAGTCGTAGTTTTGTACATTAAGCCTAGTCGCAAAGTTAATTGCCTCAGTTCTGATGTTTCCGATATGTTCTTGCAAGTATAGTTCGGCAACAAGACTGGCTTCGCTTAACGTATGTTGGACAGGTTGGCTAAACCACACAGATACACCGGATTTAAAAAATGTTATTGCCAATATTCCCATTAATATAGACGGAGTAATAGTGACTAAAGAGAAAATACTGATGATGGTGATGTGAAGTCTTGCGCCTATTGCTCCGCGCTTTTGCTCGCGGTACATGATTTTTACGCGGTCAATTATGATGATCGTAAGTATGACGATTATCAGCATGTCAAATATTATGAATGGCATGACTGTGGATGTGCGTTTGGCGAGTGAGACTCCGCCATAGCTGACAATTGAGTATGTGAGAAACCCGGAAAATATCGCGAGCCCGCTTATTAAAAACGGAAGGTGGCGCTCTATAAATGCGTTTTCAAAAATTTTAAAGATTTTTCTACAATTTTTACTATTCACGTTGCATGTAGGTAAGGAACCAGCCACGTAATTGTAAGATATGTGCGAACGATATTGTACTACATAATGGGGATATGGCGGAAATGCTGAGGTTTATATAGCAGGCGGGGTTGCGGAGATGGAATCGAGGTGCACAAATAATGCAGAGGCTTGACAAAAGTTAGTACATTGCTGTAGCATAAGGATTATGGGTATTAGATTAGATGAGATGATCGTGAGTAGCGTACGTGTTTTAATTTCACTGTGTTTATGTTTGTGCTTTAGTCTGAGCAGGAATAGTGCCTTTTCATCGAATGAACAGAGAGGCGCACTTACAAGTTCGCTAATCGTGCTCGACGACCGGGAACCACGAGCCACGATAAGTTCAGAGAATGGAACTCAGGCGAGCGAAGACCCAGAGGTAGCCAAAAATCGACAAAGACAAATCCAAAAAAGGATACGTAAACTTCGTGATAAACTTGTCTCAGCAGTATTGAACTCCGACTCTAAAGGGTTCGAATCATGCATGGCAAAATACGAATCTTCGGAGGCTAGGCCTAATATTAACCAACCAGTTACCCATTGGACTCCCTACGTATCTTGGTCGTACCAGTCGCTGTTACACCTAGTAGCAGAGGTCAATGCAACAGACCATGTAAGGAGGGATATGATCGCTTCGATGCTGGCGCATTCAAAGCCAGACTTAAATTTGCAAGACAGTCAACATCCAAAATCGTTAACACCTGCAGATTATGTAGTTAGATGGGGAGATATTGAATCTTACGTGTTGTTGAAAATGAATGGGGCGCAAATCCACGAAAGTACTATCCGTTATGTGATAGAAAAAGCAGCAAAAAACAAGACGTGCATATTCAATTTCAATAAGGACTCAAGGTGGGAACAGTTGCTTCCTCTACTAAGTGACGCTCCGTTAGTTCCTTAAACGCATTATAGACCGTGCCCTTCAAGAAATTCTAAATGGGGCATGAACAACCACAAGCGCTTGTTGGGCTAAAAAATCTGCAATCTTTTGGAGGAGTGGATGTGCAGTATTCTCCGGAGGATGCGGAATTCACCCCCCTACAGATCTAGACTTTTGCTCGAAAACGTTTAGGATGTACCAGGTATTTCTTTTACAAAAGTTAAAATTGCGTATTTTTTCGGGCGGCCTAGGACAGGTTTCAGGTAATATTTTAGCTCATTTAGTCAAATTCATCGAATTAGACATTAGAATAGCGCGCACAATTTGTGATGCAATCGCATGCTGTTTGTGCACGCCAACTGTCAATACAGGGAAGTGGATTTCCTTTTTTTAAAGAGATTGCTCAGATAAATCCAAAAAAGCCGCAAATTCACGGCTATTGTACCGAATTTGAACCCAAAAGAGGCCTAATTGATGGGAACTATGTTGGAAAAATGAAGGGGCCTCGCGCATTAAGCGCAACTTTTCGTAATTCAAACGTAACAACGAACATTGGTTATCTACACGAAAAGGGGCATCCAGAACCTTGGATTATCGCAATGGACGATGACAAGTACAAAGGTCCTACGAGACACGCTGGGGAATAAAGTGCCTATTTACGATCTAAAAGGGGCATGGATTCGATTTTAAGTCGACTCACATAAGGGACGTAAAAATACCGAAAAAATGATGGCCATTATCGCTATACTCAAACGCGATCAAAGACCGGGTTTTTATTGTAAGCGAAAACGAACGCGACTTCATAGGAACACTGGCCTTTATTGTCATTGCTGAAATCCATGATTTGACCGCGTTTGAGTATATAGCGACTTATTGGGCTGTTTCCGCTGGAATGACTGAAAACGAAGAGTAATGACAAAAAAAAGCAAGATCAAAAAAATCTGTATTTCAAAGAGGCCTACGACTAATTAGTTTCATGCTTGTTAATGTCTGTTTGGGGCACGAATTTTGGGGAATGTTGAGACTTGTAGGGTGGTAAGGCAGATACTAAAAGGACTTGACGAAACTCGACACAACAGCGTATCATAATAACTATAAGGATTAGAGTAAGGAGGATAAACATGAGCAGCGTGCGTGTTTTAATTTCAGCGTTTTTGTGTTTGACTTTGAGCGACAATAGTGTCTTTTCATCTAACAAACAGAGACGTGAACTTACAAGTTCGCTAATAGTGCCCGACGACCGGGAACAACAAGCCGCAACAAATTCAAACAACGGAAGGCAGACGGAAAAACAGAAAAAAGAGGCCATAGAGCGACAGGTGCGAATCCAAAAAGAGAAAGAAAGGCTTTTAGAAGATTTGATTTCAGCAATATCGTACTCCAATTCGAAAAAGTTTGAGTTATGCATGAAAAAATACGAAGCTTCTGAGGCGAAGCCTAATATTAACAATCCAGTTTGCTATTGGTCTGCCTACGGGCCATTGTCTGGGTCGTGGCCGTCACTATTGCACGTAGTGATAACAGCTGGTTTGACAGACAAGGTAAAGAGAAAGATGATTGCTTCGATGCTGTCGCATGCAAAGCCGAACGTAAATTTACAGGACTATAGGTATCCGGAATCTTTAACACCTGAAGAGTATAAACATCCAGAGTATTTAACACCTGCAGATTATGTAGCCAGGAAGGGAGACATTGGATCTTACGTGTTATTGAAAATGAATGGAGGGCAAATCCACGAAAGTACGATCCGTTTTGTGATAAAAAAAGCAGCAGAGAACAAGAGGTGCAGATTCAATAAGGACTTAAGGTGGGAGAAGTTGCTTCCTTTACTGAGTGACGCTCCGTTAATTATTGAAAAGCGTTATAAACCGTGGCCTCCAGTGAATGCGAATCGAAATATTAGCTAGCAAATAAAGGATGAAATTTCGTTAGTAACTCGACTAAATGCTGCGATTGAACATGTGTATATATTTGCGTGGTAGAAATGTCAGAATGTCCAAGCAGCTTCTGGATCGCAAGCAAATTGGCTCCGTTCTGTAACAAATGTGTAGCAAACGCATGACGCAGCACGTGAGGGGAAATATGCAAAATTCCAACGTCTTTGGCGGTTTGCTTCAACAGCTGCCCAATCCTTTGGCGCGTAATGTGTCCTTTGGTTGATGGGAATAGCCATTGCGCGTTTTTTGTATCCCCAACAATGAAATGCTCCCGGACGGCGAAGTATTCATTCAGCGCTAATATGCATGTTTCATGCAAGGGAATAGTGCGTTGTTTGCCTCCTTTCCCGCAAATTGACACAAACGGAAGCAATTTTGGACCAGGGTTCACAGCATTATTTTCCGCATTTCGGTCGAATGAGAAGTTGCTTATCTTCAAAGAGACCAACTCACTAACACGTACACCCGTTCCATACATTAATTCGAACATCAACCATTTCCTGCGTCCTTCTGGGGATGGGTCTTTTGAGATGTGGTCAAGCAAAGCGAAAACGTCGTCCGCCGCTAATACTTTGGGAAATGGACGCGCATTTTTGGGCAAAGATATGTGTTGTGCTGGGTTTGAAGAAATAACATGATCCTGATACAAAAATTTATAAAATTGCCGCAATGTAACCACCCTTCTGGCAATTGTTGTAGGCGCCAACGAATTCTCCGTAAGGTTTTGGCGGTACAAGATAATGTCGTTTTTTTCAACGATTTTGAGATCTTTCGCACAAAACGCGCAAAAATCTGTTAGATCCCGTTTGTATGATTCAACCGTATTTTGCGCCGCATTTCTTTCTGCGACTATGGCTTCCAAAAATTGGTCGATAAGCAAACTATTTAAGACATGTGTTTCCATTTCTACCTAACTTTATTAAACTTCGCCTAACGGTTATTCATACATACTTTTTTTATCGGCGCGCCTTAGATTTATTCTGAGTTCTCACGGAACCACTTTTAATCACGGGGTCGTTTTTTACTACTGGTTGATTTTGAGCCCCAACAGGTCCATGATTCGCCACAACGGTCAATTGCCTATACCCGGGGCTCCCCCCAATCCTTTTGCGATATATATCTTCCCAAGTCATGTTTTTACACTCCAAAGATTCCGCATTTTTACTTAAGTGCACAGCAAACGCATCACTTTCCTTGCACAAAGACTGAACGCGCACCTTCGTTACGCCACGTTCATATGTCCCAAGCGCTTTTGCTGCCGAAAAGGATAAGTCTATTATTCGATTGTCCACGTACGGCCCTCTGTCGTCCACCAATACGATGATGGATTTCCCCGTCGCCATATTTGTAACCTTAACGATACTCGGCAACGGCAACGTCTTATGCGCCGCCGTCATCGCATACTGGTCATAGATTTCTCCTTGCGCCTTCTTTTGACCATGAAAGCCGGGACCATACCACGACGCAAGGCCCGTTTTGTTGTAATCATAAAACTGTTGAGGGCGGTACTTTTGGCCCCGTATCTTGTATTCCTTCGACGAACGCGCCACCCCGTGCACAGGATAGCGGTGCGTCGTTGTACATCCCGCCAGTAAAGATACGGCAATACACGCAATTGTGCGCATTTGCAACATTGTAAACCTTGCACTCATGTCACATTAAGAATCACATTGTATTCCACACAAAAACTCCTCGTCAAACATTGTGTCAACGCGCATATAAAAAATGGACGCAACATGTAGAAAAGCGACGAAAAATCTAAGATTTAAAGTTAAATCGTTTCTTTTAACTTTTTATTAACTAATTACCGCTAGAATTAATTCATATAGGGGTTTGTTTTAGATAGTTCGGAGACAAAAAAAATGAAAGAAATATTGCTAGCGTCATTATTTGGCTTTATAGGTGTCGGCTTTTGCGATTCCGATGGTGCAGGGAACGACGAACAGTCAGGCGATCAAGATCCGCCAATAGAGCAGGAAACATCCGTGGGAATTGGTCAGCCTGGAGTCTCGTTTCTCGAGCTCACGAACAGTGCCGCGACGGATGTTGGAGCAGATCCGAACGAAGTGTTGAGTGAATAATAGAACTTATGAATGGATATTTTCGCAAGTGCCCTAAGCGGCTGCGGGCAAAAGATTGAAGTGTATAGTAGAGCCACTCGCGTGTCACTATGCTGAACATTTTGTCGTCAAAAACTGTACCGGTTTGTGTAAAATGTTTTGTTATGATTAGCGAGTGGATTAGCTATACACCGGGCTCCAAAGATTATGGACCAGAAAACAAGGAATCGCAGAAGTTTGCGCCCTAAAAACGTCCATAATCTTTTGGGAAGGGGTATTGTACCCACTCCACAAATGATTACGGTTTTTTTAGGAGGTAAAACGCTTACGATTATTCGTTTTCTAGCTCGCAATCTTTGGGGCTCCCGGGATACACATTAAGTGTAAAAAAAATACCCTAATATGTTAGAATTTGGCTTACTTGCTCAGTTTCAAAATCGCCCCCATGTCACTTTTTACATTAACATCCCCATTCAGCCCAAGTGGAGACCAGCCAGAGGCGATCAATTTTTTGATCTCCAGCCTCGAGCAAAATAATAAAGACCAGGTTTTGCTGGGCGTAACGGGGTCCGGAAAAACCTACACAATCGCCAACATAATCGCCCAAACGTCTCGTCCCACATTAATCATCAGCCCAAACAAGACATTGGCATCCCAGCTTTACGCAGAGATGGCCGAATTTTTCCCCAACAACGCCGTCGAATATTTCGTTTCTTATT
>JAISRQ010000042.1 GCA_031273545.1 Holosporales bacterium | reverse complement strand
CACAAGCGCTTGCGTGCGAAAAAGTCCGCAGTCATTTGGGAAGTAGAAACACGCTAGTAATGGTAGTATCAAATTGCAACGCTTGCATTTGAACTCCCATTCATCCAAGATGTTTCTGCGCATTGAAGTTATGTATCTTTCTACATTTCTATTGTTTCCTTTACGTTAGTGAAATCGAACCATCAACAGAATTGCCTTGTCCCTACCTGACAACAGCACTACCTGCGTCAAGCATCACTGCTAACGAATAATTTATAGATTTAACAACACTAATTGTATTCTCTAAATTAGAATCCCCTACATAAGGTGGTTCTACTAGATAATGTAAACGAATATAACACTTTTTGGTTTTATGCGACGATCTTACTTTCCTACGTTTCTTTCGTACATAAAAAAAAGATGGGGTCTATAATAAATATCCCTTATTTATAGTTAGTCGGCAATAAAATCTTCTTCTTTTTATAACTATTCTTTTGCTTGTCAATAATATTACGGATACGACAAGTAGGCATAAGAACACGCACGGCAAGCAAAGCTTGATGAACTCATTTCTAGCGTATCCGGTTCAGTATTTTTAGCTTGGGCGGAAAACCCATGAAATAAAGGCACATTATAAATGACGTTAATGCTATGTCAAAAAACTGCACCCCTGTGATTTTAAAAACCCCAGTCCAAACAAACAAGCCCACAGCATAAGATATTAACAATGCTAAATAATTTCCGCGCTGCTGTTCTAAAGATTCATCTTTCATACGGAAATTATTAGCAACCGTTTTCGTTAGTATTATAGACAACATTCCAACAACCAAGCTTCCCAAGAACTCAATGCCTGCACTACCAGTTTTTAGTTTAGAATTCATCAAACTGTAGAATAATATTCCGACCGAGCTTAACAGGAACACCATGGGCATCCTGCTTTTAGGAGACGTAACTTGGGCAACTACATCCGCTCCATAAAACAAATTGGTTGAACAAATATTAAGCCCGCATACGATAACAAACGCCAACAATACGAACGGCCCAACACCTGACGGCATGCGTGCAATGCTAAGAACATTATTGGACGGAGACAGCACCCCGAATAATACACCAGACACATAGAAAAAAGGAAGAATGACCAAGTACGTGAGCTTGAGACTTCTTCGCGCAATATCCACCGACCCTGCTGATTTGAAAAACGTTGGCGAGTACATAACCAACGCGGCAAAACCACCAAATAAGATAGATAAAGTAGAAAAGTCAATAGTTGATAGTGGATGAGCATGTTCCGGAAATACCGGAGAAAGAAAGCAAAATAAAGACACTAATAAGATCAACAACACAGGCACAAAGCAAAAGGCAACGAGGCGAAGCCCGGTTTTTTCCGTACACGCAATGGCGCAGCACAATAGTCCAAGGAATACACCAATTTTTTCATCGGATAATGTCTTAAAAAAAGCTATCCTCAATGCTGCATGATGTTTTATGAACATTACACAAAAGTTTAACTGCCACAAGAACCAACCTAAAAATGTCAAGGCTAATGCCGCCGCACAAAAGCGGGCTCCTTGTTTGCCAAAATAGTGATTAACCATATCCAAAGAGCTAAGATTTGCAGATAAAGACGTTCTAATTAACGAAATCAACGCAGCATACAAAGCAGAGCAACAAATTGCGAAGACAATAACGGACCCAATAACCCCAGATGCTGTATACACGGAATACCCCAAAAACAGGATGTCCGCCGCAGCGTACGACGCAATAGAAATCCCGGAAAGATATACGAACTCTGTCCCTCCGTATTTTTCGATTTTTTGTCTCAAACGTTTAAACACAGCTACACCATATCAAAAAACTGCACAGACGCACCAAGCACATGAGTCACCTCAAACGGCGTTTCGGAGACTTGCACATTGCAAAACTTGTTATCTATACTCCCCCCTAGCTTGAATACAGTGTTGCGTACGCTCAAATCAACTTTTTTGGCTAACTTAAAATATTGCTGCGTTAGCTTTGTTAAGTTTGGCGAATTCTCAATTGTGACAAGCTCATCCCCTGAATCACGCAGCTTCAGCATTGCGTGTGTTGCAGTCATTGCGTACACATAATCCAATAAGGATGCTTGCACGTTAAATAAATTATTCAATGCATTCACAAAGCTTTGCGATTTAGCGTAATCAAGTTCGCTCCCATTAGCGTAATAATGCGAAGAAAATACGACTACAACATCATCTTCGTTTATTTCGTTTTGCTGAATTGGGACAAACTCTTCCAAGTTTGCGTCATACATAAAGTTAAAAAATGTTTTTCCTGGACTAAACAGCGTTCCATCAGCTGAGTAATTTGCCTTTCTGAGTAAAATCGAAAGAGGAAGCTTGAAATGAGACACAAGTGTCGTAACCACTATTAGGCCTGGAAAAAAGTGAAGCAGGGGGATTGATACCTCGGAGTAAGAAAACGTAGGAAGGTTTTCGAACAAATCTAATATTTCACCCTTAACCAGCTCTTGGGGAGCCTTAAATAGGCCATTTACTTGTACTGCTTTCGAGGGAACTTCCGAAAACCAGCGCGCCAAGTCACTCAATACCCTTGCTTGGACGAAGTTCTTTGCCACGCCAAAAAAGCGGTTTCGCTGTCTAGCGCTTCCTAAATCTGGCAGCTCATCCGGCCACAGCTTCACGTTAGAGCGAAACGGCACGTGTCCAATAATCCCGTGGTCTACGAAATACACCGTCTCCGTAAGGAAACAAGCTAGTCCAAAAAAGATGAAGTCGTTATCCGACAAGCCCGCGCATGTCGGATTTTGGCGAGCAAAGCAAGCTATCCAAGTGACCCGAAGTTGGCAAGACCGATCACTAACCATTGGGTCAAATAGGTGGAACCGCTTTTCGTCCAGGATTCGATGCGCGAACCCCTTCCCATACGCAAGCAAACGCCCCAAGAATTGTGCCGGGTAGCGATTCAATAATTCCAAAAAATCTCCAATTTCTGGAAACGTCATAAACACGCACTATCAACGCTCAACATGCACCATGATAAGCACATGTTTTCCAAAATTGCACGTTTATTGTTTTATACGTGGATCCTTTTACGTCATAGCACTCTTCAACTGACCACACGCAGCAGAAATATCCTGGCCTCTGGGGCTGCGCACCATAACCGTTACGCCAGCCCGGCTAAGCACATTTGCAAACCTGTCAATCTGCTCCTCTGGGGATGTAACAAAGTGCGCGCCCTCCCAAGGGTTCCACGGAATAAGGTTTACTTTGCCCGGAATTCCCTCAATTAATGCGGCCAACTCCTTCGCCAATTTTTCTGAATCGTTGACGCCTTTTAACATCACATATTCAAACGTAATTCTTCTTGCATCGCTTGCATTTGGATATTCCCTGCATGCGTCAATCAATTGCTTCACGTTATATTGCTTATTTATCGGCATAAGCTTCCCACGAATCTCGTCGTTAGGTGCATGCAGCGACACAGCCAAGTTTACCCCAAGCTCTTCGCCGCAACGCTTTATAAACGGAACAACCCCCGACGTTGACAGCGTGATGCGCCGCTTCGAAAAAGCCAACCCGTCTTGGTCCATCAAAACCCTTAGCGCGTTCGCAACGTTTTCATAGTTATGAAACGGTTCTCCCATTCCCATCATTACAATGTTAGTGAGTGTGCGTTTACTATTCAACGAACCTGAGTCATGTAAGCATTGCCTTGCAAGCAAGACTTGCCCAACAATTTCGTGAGTTTCCAGGTTTCTTTCAAACGCCTGGGTTCCCGTATAGCAAAACGCGCACTTCACGCAACACCCGATCTGTGACGAGACGCAAAGCGTGTTTCTGTCACCTTCAGGGATCAGAACCATTTCAACAGTGTTCCCGTCCTCCATCAACATAAGGAACTTCTCCGTACCATCGTTGGAAAGCTCATGTCTGACTATTTTTGGAGTTTGAACAGAATGCTCCTCCTGTAGGCGCGCACGCATTTCCGCAGGAAGGTTGGTCATTTTATCAAACGAATCAGCACCGTTTTTATAGATCCAATTCCAAACTTGGGCTGCTCGCCATTTTGGTGCCCTCATTCCCTCAAATAGCGTCACAAACGCATTTTTTGTCAATCCTGTAAGATTCATTATAGGAGATCTTCATCATCTGTGGATAAAACTGTTAAGTCTTCATCAAAATCATCTTCTTCGATGATGTCAACGTCAGGAACAGAATCATCACCTATCTCGAAATCTAGGTCCTCTATTGCGTCAATATCGCTACTGCTTATTCCGCTAATGACTCGCTTCTTTGACTTGTCTGACGTGCTAACGTCCAAAGCCATGCCGCATTTTGGACACACTGGAACGGGGTTTCTTAGGTCGTAATAGTGGACAGCACAGCCTGCACATACTCTCTTTTTCCCCCAAGCATAATTTACCATTACATCTCCTCCTTGTTGAAATTCCTCTTCGGAATATGTCGATAGAAACCATCAGATAATAGTATCACGAATTCTGTTAAGTATTAGTAGATTTTTTCATAAACGAACTAGATTCATTAAAGTTATGCTAGGACACCGCTCTTGTCTCATTTTATTATTAAGGGCTACATAGTTTATTTTAGTAAAGCTCGACTAAAAGGGATCAAATGTTTGTATATATACCGACTGATAAAGTGATTTATGAATGATTATTGGTGCTTATTAGATCAAAAAGTCCGCGATCTTTTGGTGGTGGAAGACCAGGACCCCAAATGATTGCAGACCAGAAAAAAAGAATAGTAAGCGTTGCTTAAGTCATAGTTTGCATCCCTTCAGTCGTCCGGTAATTTAATGTTTATAGTAAAAAAACGTAGGTCGCATCCTTTACTGTACAGTTGGAGTTGAGCCAGCGTTAATTATTGTATCAATCAAGTAATCTGAACTTTTCACAGAAATCCCGGTATTCGAAAACTTCGACCCTAAGTCCAAGTATCCATGAGTAGTTGTCCCAGATTTGAGTTGAGGAAATTGTGCTCGCGTTACGCTAAGCACGCCACTAATGAAATTGAATAGGGATTTATTC
>JAISRQ010000023.1 GCA_031273545.1 Holosporales bacterium | reverse complement strand
GGCAGATATTACCCTGAATTTTACGACTTCTTATCATCCATGACGCGCATTCCCAGCATGATCACGGACCCCGCTGTCCTCGTCCTACACAACCAATCCACGTTTCCATCCTCAGTCGTCCCCGCAAATATAACCACGCTCATCGTCATCGGAAATTATTCGCCCGCCGAGTTGAACTACGCCGATTTTACGAACCTAGTAACCCTGAAAATGTTCGACGGGACAATGACTTCAGATTTACGAACACAGGTAACAAATCTCATCACAGCCAACGTTTTGCAGTCATTAGAGATCCCCATTTGGGGAACCACATCCTTTTCCGGAGGGGGCCAAACCAACATAAGAACAATTTCTGGGTTTCACGATGTTACACACATCGGTGGATTTGGAGGTAGTCAAATTCGAACATTAACAGGATTTGAAAACGTAGTTTACTGTGGTGGATTTAATTACGCCGAAGTCCTTTCCTCCCTTCCGCCTATGCTCAACCTCCGAACCGTTAGCTCGTGGTGTTTTGACGCGACGTGGAAATTCAGGGTGTTCACTGTGTCTGATTTACTCTCTTCTGTAGGAGAAGGCGGATTTTATAACTCTATGATTCATACAGTAAATATGGTGCTTCGCAAAATGCCAAGTAATTCACTAGTTACTGCGTGCTCGTTACTACGCAATACAAAATGCACTGTAAATCCTAGTACTTTAAACTTTTCCATTGGGGCAGATGTAGTCGAAAACGTTCCAAACATTACTGCATATGTAAATGAAGTCCTTGATATAGCATTGGATGCAGTGCCATTCAAAAATGCAACATCTCGAACATTAGACCTAAGCTCCGTCGTAGCAAACACAACAGGCCTAACCCAACATGGGGGACTAATTGACGTCATAAAAATAGGCAGTTCGTCGTACACATGGAACGGCTCCGCTTGGGCGTAAGTCATTGTGCTGCCGTTTGCTTAACCTGTACAGCTACACAATTTTGACCACCAATGTTTCGGTTGTGGCTGCATCTCTCCTGCTGAATAACGTAACAAATCATCCTCATTTATTCTTTTCATCCAAGAGTCATCATCCGTAACATACTCTATCACGACCCCTCTTCCTCTGCCGTGTCTTTCATAGAAAAGCGCTACTCTATAATCACCAACAATAAGCAAGTCAAAAATACTTCCAAAATAGTGAGCTTTGGCGTCTCCAACATAGTCATAATGGTAACAATCTGTTACGCCGTAATTGTGAAATTCTGTCGCTGTATCACAGCGCAAAAAGGGATATCCGTTCATGTTGTACAATACTTTGAACTCACATTCTTTGCTCTTGAAATTAAGAAATGGTTCATCTCCTTTTTGGGGCAAAAAGCTTCCCGGAAAACCTACCCAGTAACGTATTTCTGCTCCGCTCGGCACTCTAGTATTTGCTATTTCAGTACCCGGCTCTTCATTATCTGTAATTATAGCAAGATGATCCGGAATATATGTCGTAACGTCAAATGAACCTTGGGTTTTATTGTACAATATAAAACACTTTGCTGTATCAAATAGCGCAACATCAAGACTAGCAACAACCAACATCAACCATTTCATTTTCAACCTCTCCGTAATAGCTAATTGCAACACAACGTAGTTCATTAAAAACGAACGGTGCAAGATGTATTTGTGTTGCGGGTTTGCTTATTCCCAATAGAACCATAGAGTGCCCGTTATCTGCATCACTCACACAAACGTTCGTCTTTAGGACTTTATCTTTCCACCCCAACAGCATTGGAGCTCCATTGGCAGTCAATATAAGTAACTTCTTTGTTTTAGAAAAACTGGCTGTGTAATTCATATCTGAACAAATTCTGGATGCAACTAATTGTCTTTTTCCTGAATTAAACAGTTTCGCCAATTTTTTGTGCTCATTTGAAGCTGTTTCTAGCTCTGGTGTCGGGTAACTTTTCCAATTGCCGAAATCGTACCCGTATCCGTGATTTATGATGCTGTCATAATCTTTTCGGTCGGATTCGACTTCTTTTTTGTAGGTCGTTTTCCTGTAGCATGATACAGGCACATTATCCCAAAAAATTAGAGAATAATTTGAAAAACGAAGATTACTGGATCTGTTTTTTTTAAGTTTGGCTGCGTAATTAGTCTCAACGAAGTCTTTGTTGATTGGCTTGCGCCGAGATGGGGCATCGGATGCCCCCTCATATTTATGAAGGAAATTTGCGCTAATGATTAGATTTTTGTGTTTACCAGTCAGTATCTTGCAAAAATTTGCTATTTTTTCAACTTCTGTTGTGTCCCAAGGATCGTCAGAAAAGAAGGTTTCACTAAAGACAACAATAGTCCATTTACTTTTACGCTCTTCTGAAATTGATGGAGTTGAAATAATTATTTCATCCAGAATTGCATCTGTCGTTATTTGAGATGAATATTTTTCTTGTAAAGTTTTATCTGTAGTTTCATCCTCCACCCAAATTTCAGTTTTTTCTCCAGATAACCCGTCACCACCAAGAAATTTATCTAACATCGCAAAGATGCAGAACACTCTTTTTATGCAAAGTGGAGGCATTTCCCCGATATCATTTCTCCTTTTCAACATGATGTAATTTACGTCGTTGATGGATATCGCATTTGAAAATGACTGTGCCTGGGTTTCTTGTTTTGATTTTTGCAAAATATTCTCCCTAGAATGGTCCCCATATCTAATGTTGCAATAAAAATGCTTAATTTAGCAATACGAATAGCTAATAATTTCTGTTTTTTATACGCGATGCGTTTTTTTGAATATTTTTAGTATTCATTCCCTGTTGCATGGTAGAATCGAGGAGGTGAGTTTTTTTTGTAAATAGGAACAATTCATGATGTAGGAGCAATTTGATAATGTCCGCTTAAGCAATTTAAAAGTGTCCGGTTTCGAGCCCCATCAAAAACTCATATTGTCAAATTAGGTGAGTTTTTTGGAGCACAAGAGACGTGCATACATTGACAAAGGTAAACGTGGAAAGAATTTGCATCTTGTGCCAAGTTCAGGATCGTAAATTAACGCAGCAAGAAGCCGCAGATAAGCTTAATCTAAGCGTCAGGCAAGTTCGTCGCCTTCTAAAGCGCTTTTCCAAATCAGGAGCGGAAGGAATAAAAAGTTGCAAACGTGGCGGAAACCGGGCTTTTTCACAAGAGAGAAAGCAAAAAATTATCGATATTGTAAAAGCAAAATATCACGATTTCGGCCCAACTTTTGCAGCAGAAAAGCTAAAAGAAGTGGAAAATTTACAAATTAACAAGGAGACATTGCGCCAATGGATGGTGGAAGCAGGCTTGTGGAATGGGCGCTCCAGAAAGCGTGCGAGGATCATCAAACTCGCCAAAGGCGCCCTCGCTTTGGGGAACTCGTGCAGATTGACGGTTCTCCCCACGATTGGTTCGAAGGTAGGAGAGCGAAGTGTTGTTTTTTGGTTTTTATCGATGACGCGACAAGCAAAATTGTGACGGCCCGTTTTGAAGAGACTGAAACAACATTTGGGTACATGCGTTGCGTCCAAGAGCACATCGAAACATACGGAAGGCCTTTGAGTTATTACAGCGATAGGCACAGCATTTTCAAGACGACAAGGAAAGACTGCTTTGATGGTGTTTTTAAGGAAACGCAGTTGCATAGGGCATTGAAAGAATTAGATATTGAACTTATTTGTGCTCACTCGCCTCAAGCCAAAGGAAGAGTTGAGCGAGCGAATAATACGCTCCAAAACAGGCTTGTTAAAGAGATGCGCCTGCGCGGGATTTCGTCGATTGAGGCAGCTAACGCGTATCTTCGATAGTTCATAAAACAACACAACGAAAAATTCGCAGTAGCCGCCGAGGGCCAAGAGACGGCCCGTAGACATCTATACCATAACCGAGAGAAGTTGTTGCAAATTTTAAGCGTGCAAACAAATAGAAAGGTTAGTAAAAATCTGGAATTTTCCTATAATCGAGCCTTGTATCAAATTGTAAGTAGAAGCGGAGGGTACCACTTGAGACACGCGAACGTTACGGTTTGTGAGAGGTTGGATGGGGAAGTTGAAGTCCTGTATAAGGGGCAATCCTTGGAATTCAAAACAAGAGTCCAAGAAACGAAGGGGTCGCTCGTTATTGATGAAAAAGGAATCAATGCGTTAGTTGATGGGTTTGTATGTTTATCGCAAACAAATAACGCCACAAATAGTCGCCAAACGTCGAAAAATAATTGGCGGATTGGTATTTGATTGGCAAAAATATAGGTCTATACCCATCTGAAATGATTCATTGGATTTTCCCCCAAAATTGCGTATAAAGGATACATGAAAGCTAATTTCCTAAAAGAAACCGAAAAGCAGGAACTAGAGGTCCGCCATCGCCAAGAGAGGGACCGTCGCACTG
>JAISRQ010000022.1 GCA_031273545.1 Holosporales bacterium | reverse complement strand
ATCAGAAGAGGCCACATGAAGAGTTGGCAAAATCGCGCAAAATCAAATCGAGTAGTAACATATCCAGGAGAGGAGAATTTGGGAATGAATTCTAATAACTAAAGTCATGCGGGAAATCGCAGAAGATTGCAGAAGATCTGCCAAGGCTCAGGAAATCATTAGATAAAAATCAACAAAGATTGAGAGATCCTGCTCAATGTAGAAATATCCAAGTGGCGCACCTCGAGACAATGGCGGTCATTTCGCGCCGAGATGGGATGCAGTTAACTAGATTTGGTGAGGTAGTGCATTTAGCTGATGGCGTTTTAGCTTTGGGTAATAACACCCTTGCAACAGCGGCGGCAGCCTTGAACGCTTTGTTTACGAAAATACAAGAACCAACCCAAGCGCAAATAACGAATGCGTTGTTTAGTGTTGGTGAGGAGCCGGATGTAGATTATTACGTGTTGGACCCAACAGTCATTGACATCTCTCTTGTGGAATCAATGCGTCGCCGGAACGAAGAGCTAAACGCAGAGCTTGACCATATCAAGCACGACCTGACTACGTTGTTGCGTATGGTTGGTCGCATCATGAACTACACTCACTAGTGTGGTTGTGAGCAAGTAATATGGCCGTTGCTAGTATGGTCGTGGAATAATAACCTACCGGCATGCGTGTCAAAAACCCCGCAAGAGTATCGCAGCTTTTGTGGGGATTATATTCATGCAATCGTAAAAAGTAAAATTAAACCCCTGAATAGTACTTTATTCGCAATAAGGTAGGGTTTTTCATTTGAATAAATATAGCCCCTTAGTATAAACGACAAACCTACATATCTTCAACTCAAATACTTAGAACATCGAAGCCAAATTATCCATTTCTGCATCAATTTCCGCAGAAATAAACGATACATCGTACATCCCCATACCAGTAATGAAACCATCCTGATCATATGCTGTACACGTAACCTGCTTTTTGCTTATTCGCATTTGAACAATAATATAATCCAAATATTGTTGAACCATGGTTATGTGGCACTGCCTAAAAGTATTAGTTTGTATTGGTGTCTCCGCAATTCCACCATCTCTTATGAATCGGCTAATTATAACATTAGAAATAATAGCGCCACTGGCAAGTTTATTTTCTAAGTCTGTTAAATGCATCCCGCAAGGAATAACGACAACCAGCTCCGAATGCCTCAAGCTCGAGGACGTAAACAGCTGATTGCCTACATCTGTGCCTGTCTCGCGTTCCGACTCTGCGTACCAACCAAACAGCTCGATCGTCATAAGTGGCAAAAATATTTTATCCATACTTAAGGTCCACTCCCTTGTGCGCACTCCAGCGTCGTCATCCCGCTCACTTCGGTGCATTGCTGGGAGCACTGCAATTTTTAAATTATCCAGTCCTGGAACTTCTAGTAAATCGTAATCTGGGCTAGTGTGCATAATTTATGGTACGAATTAGAAATACTCTACAACTAGGTTAATGTTTGCACACAAATGTTTAATAAACCGTTACTACAATTCTTATTTGAGTAAAAATAAAATATATGCACGAAAAAATGTAAAAAATAATATTGAAACGAGGAGGCAAGATATGGTAATAATCCCTAATACGTCACATAGCTTTTGTTTTTTAATAAAGCGCTTACTATTTTTGAGAATTTCTATTATGAGTAATTTTTTGCCATTTTTATCCTTAGTTGCCTTGTCGTTCCAGGTTTATACTGCATGTGCCACAGATAGGAGGTTGCACCACCATGATGATGCAAATTCGCATCACAATCGTGCTGCAAGTTCAAAGCAGCACCTTCGTCGTGCGCGAATTGACCCCGGAACAACGTTGCCATCTCCGCTAGTAGGCGATTTCGCATCAATGCAGATTGTTGATGAATCCAAGAGGCGGGCTCACATATTTGAAGTGATTCGCCTCCTCTTAGAGCCCATTCATTCGGGGTATGCCAACAGTAGCGTCGCGTGCCACCTTTTTGACATGGAGCCTTTTTTACTCGAACAGATTATAAAAAATGCTGAAGAAGCTGCTACTACGCTTGAAGGGAAGGCTCTGGACGCTGAAGCTACCGCTGGTTCCGTGCTGGATGGAAGAGATGGTGGTGCTGCTGTCGTGCTGGATGCTGCAGAGCCTACCTCTAATGCCGTTGCCAAAATCCTTGAGCGCAATCCAGTCATAGCTGCGATAACGAATGCGGTTAACCTGCTCACTTCCCCCACGTTTATTGAACATTGCGGATATTTATGGGAAAGCGTCTCTCCCAAAGGCCCTACCTCAGATTATTTGATTAAATTGATAAAGCTGCAGTATATCTTTCAGTATGGAATGAAAAATATTGACGAATGGCTTCATCCTTTCTTCTTGGAATTATCAAATTCTGAGCAAGACATTAAGTATATCGATGGGTTGAGCGCGAAGTTGGACTATCTTTCGGAGCCACCAGTGAGCGCGGGGAATACAGCCAGTGAATACGAGTATCGGCCCTCTACAGAGTTTCACAATCATTCAGAGCGTGGGTACTACTCTCCCCAAGCGTCCCTCGCGAATGAATCAGGTCCTGCCCGAATAGATTTTTTAAAAAAGCTAGATTCTGCTCGAACAGACTTCTTGGAAAATTTTAATAAAGACCAAGTTGCAAGCATATTAATGCAAATCGCATTACATAATATCAATGACGAAAAGTACTCGTCATTTCTCTTGTCACAAGCTTCGCGCCGCGGAAACAGGTGGGCCAGTTGTGCATACGAATTAGCAAATTCTACAAACGTTTATCACTTGGTACACCACACCGACTACCTTCGTCATTCCCTAGAAGGGAATTTTCCTACAGCAGCAGAGTGGTCGCTGGACAATTATTTCTCGAAAGAAGCGGGCGCGTTCCAGTTGGATTCTGAACGTAATCGTCAACTGTGGGTTGAAGAAACTATCAACTATATAACAGGCTGTCTATACAACAGCATATCAGACTCTCTACTTTATGGGATTCCGTTTGATTTGCGGATATTGCCGTTACTAGGGTCGTATTTCTCTCAAGTAGAATTTCAGCGTAACGCTATTGATATTTATTTAATATCAGCCCACTACGGAAATATGAGGTCTTTGTGCAACATTATTTCATATGCGCTACCGCCTGAAAGAAGAGGGCCCTTTTTGCAAGTGTTACATGAGTGCGAAGGTCATTCTAATGCAACTCATTCGAGGAAAATATTTAATTTCCTAACATCAATTGGGTTCTTTTCCGAAGGGAAGCATATCCCCGTGTATGATGCGCCCTCGCAAGAAGAGCTTACGATCACTCAGTCTTGTCCGGTGCTGGACTTGACGGATCTATCAGGGATTCGAATTGAGGGATTCAAAAAAGCGGCGTCTTGCGCAACCCCTCGTATGGAGCGGTATTCTTCTGCGAGGATTAACTTAACGGCGAGGTTTTTACCAGAGAAATGGCGCGAGAATGAATCAAATTTGGTTGAATTCATACATGAACACATTATGGCGCACGTTGAGACGTGGACGCATATCGTAGGATGGGCTGGGAAGCGCACAACAGGACCAATGGCGGCAGGGGAACGCACTGCGGGACTAATGACGTCGGGAGAATAAGCGGAGGGGCCCAGGGGTTGCGGACCAAGCAGTATTTAAGGACCGAGGGAGTAACATATGCTTTGTGGCGTCGATGTTATAGACAAGTTGCTCCTCTTGGCTGTGATATGTTGCTGTGGCGCGATTTCATATTTCGACATAAAACAGCGCTCATTCCCGGCTTTGTGGCTGGTCATGCTTGCCATTATTGGGGGGATTTGGTGCGTAAAACAGGAGTTCATTCCTGCAGCCCTGATTCCCATTGGAGTAGTAATGGCGCTGTTGGCTGCAGTAAACCGTTATTGGAAGGAAGTCATCGGCAACGGAGACATATTTTTATTCTTAGTCTCCGGATTATTCGTTCCGGTCGGCATGGTCGACTTGTTCATGATATTTTGCGGCGGAATGGGGTTGGTTACGTGTGCTGTCATGCGCACCACAAATATTCCGTTTTCTTGCTCAATATGTGTGTCTATTATTATTGTGCTTTGCTTGCTGGCGTAGGTGCCCGGTTTTTTGTCCGCAAATTGGGCTTCCGGGGGAGACACCTATTTCCCAAAAGATTACGGAATTTATGAGGATACAAACGCTTCCCGTCTTTTAGTTTTGGCTTCGCAATATTAGAGGCTCCCGGGGGATGTGGTGTTTTTTCGGCGTATATGAGGTGTTTTTTGAAAGTTATTCAGAGAATATGTTGTAAAAAAGCACCCCCCTTCTTACATGAAAAAATATTTTTGGAAAGATTTTAATGATTTATTCATACATTTATGGTTAATATCGTGGTAGTGGATGCAAAAACGTTAAATGGTAATTTTATGGAAAGCATGAAGAATTTGTTAATCGCGGCACTAGCTGGGCTAGCTTTGGTGTCTTGTACTCAGAAGCAAGAGGATATAGAGACGACTCTTTCGTCGATAGTTCCGGGGTCAGCGGAGGACTTTGCTCAAAATGTTTCGAACACCGTGTATTTCGGGTTCAACAAGTATAATCTGACCCCAGAAGCAGAGGAAGTATTGAGGCAAGTTGTTGCTTGGTTGAAGATGTACAACGACAAGGGCGTGATCATCGAAGGGCACACAGACAAGCGCGGGACCAAGGAGTACAACATTGGCCTCGGCGGGCGTCGTGCTGAGTCGGTGAAGAAGTTCCTC
>JAISRQ010000117.1 GCA_031273545.1 Holosporales bacterium | reverse complement strand
CACAATATTGCTCCTCAAATTGGTGTTGTGATGCCTTACCGTCAAGATCTAATTATTCGGCTGACGGAAGAGCTTGCGCCCGCAATCGCTGCGTTGCATGAAGCGCTGAAGTCAGTAGTGGCTCAGCTTCCAAACATGACAAACTGCGAACTACACAACAATGTTGCGCGCGAAGAGCTTTTAAAAAGGGTGACGACACAAGGCTCAATAATGACAGCGTACCCGCAAGTTTTGGTAGAAAAACTGGAGCAATCAAAAGATTCTGAGTTGGGACATGTCGTCCGCACACTTCGCGAAAATTTAGATAAGGTGCGAACACTCTTGTATGCATTGGCGAAGGTTGATTGGACAGATAATATGCTTGAGAAGGGGGACGGTTGCTTTGCAGAGATAGAGGCGAACATCCGGAAAAACCATGAGGCTTGGGTCAGCCAGTCTAGCGAGAATAAGTCTTTTGTTGATTTTATTGCCGATCTTGATGTAGGGGTGTATGTTTCTGAGCTTAAAAAGATTTTTGAAAGTGTAGGTATCCCTGCGCCAGAGTTACAGGATATTCCCCTTGTTGTGTATGGGGAATGTCAAATAAATGAAGATATAGCTGAATTATCTGCAATTAATCACGATATTTTTGATGTAATATCCATAAAGATTTATACGGCTTTGGTTGAAAGGTACAGTAATAATCCTGTCTTAGCGGGTGTCTTCAGCAGTTTAATGGAATTTTATCGCGAAATGGGGGCGCATCCTTTCCCACAATCGGGGGCCCCGGCGTATTCTGGGACGCAATATTTGGAGCTGTATGCGAGCATTTGGCCAACTCTGTCCATTGATATGTTGAAGAAGCTGGAGTTCATACTTAAAAATGAGGAGTGTTGCGAGTCACTAATTAGTAAATTGACGAGTATCATCGGCGTTTATGTTAATGCTAAGAATCATTTGCACCAAATGAGTAAATACGTAATAGGGAGTAGGTCAGAGAATGTACTAGGAAAGTCTGAAAAAATAAACAATATGTGTGAGAGATTGATTGCATTTACTAGCACGATTCAGTCCACGCACGAGGTTACAAAAAATTTGTTGGAACAGTTGGAGGGCACGGTCAATAACGTGTGCATTAGCGAATATGGGGTTGACTTGCTGAGTACGCTAAGGGCTCTTGGTGTGCAAATGCAGGATGTAGAAAAGCACACAGAGGCTATTGAAGAGTTGCATTGTGAGATTAACGATCTGTTCTTGAATGAGGCGTCAACGGAGGATTTTCTCTCGTTTGATAAGGGTATAAGCAACTTGAATTTGTATTATGACGAGGGAATAGCTGATGCATGGGGCGCACTAAATGAGTCGCTAACGCAGCATAGCCGAACCTTCCGCGCAATCATGGTTGTGCTGAGAGGGAGTGAGACATGCTTCATTAATAGGGGCACTTTGGTCGAAAAATTTGAAGAATTAAACGATTTGGATGCTTATTTGCAAAGTTCAGAAAAAGCTCTTGCTGTGTATAAGGAGAAGATTTTGGCGAGAAGTACTATGCACTTGTACAGGATTTATCAACAACTTCAGCCATTGGCAATGATCAGTAATATATTGTTGAGGAATAGTACAATCAAGGTGGCGAATTTGTGCTTGGTTGAAGTGAGGTCGTATATAAACAGTATTGGTGGGGTATTGGTGGGTCTTCATAGTCATAAGGTGTATAGCTTAGAGTATTTTGATGATCTGTTGAAAATTGAAGGATTTATAAAAGACGCGACGACTGCGTTAGGAACTTATGTAACTGCTGTGAATGGTTTAGAACTTTCCGGGATGGACGCTAAAAGTATTATTAGTGCATCGTTCGAGGATGAGCTCGTATTTAAAACGGAGGAATTTGCGGATTATATTGGGAAAATAGTTAAATTTTTAAGTGAGTCAGGTGAGCCCAGTGACCCAGGTGACCCAGGTGAACCCAGTGAGCCAATCGGGATGTCGTCTTCGTTATCTAGCCTGATTGCAACATTGGAAAGCGAAGATGGAAGCAATGGTAATGAGCGCTGCTACACAGAAGAGTTTGGCGAGTTGAAGGAAGCGTTAAGCGGAATAAAAACGTTTTTTGATGGGTTGGCTGCAACGTTTAGCACAACGTTTAATGGTTCGTTTGCGCTTCCAGATACTGTAATATCGCAGTTCTCCGATGCAACATTGCCATACACCGAGGAGGCGTTGCTTTCCTTGTTTAACTCTCTCTCGGCAAACCTTGCTGGGCTCGGCAACTTACTCGGCGAAGCGGACGCCCTTGCTAAAAATCCAACATGTTGCTACAAACGTCCACGTCAGCAATTTGAGATCTTCGTCATCTTGGAAGGAATCCACGGAGCCATATTGTCCGCGACAAGCAAGCTGAAGGCTGACCCGCTGACGAATGAAAGTGAGTTCGCACCTTTGATTGGGTTCGTAACGAATGCAACATCAGCCACCAATACACTTATTAGCTCGTTGGAGGATATTCCTGCTGACTCAACGCTTGCATGCAAAGCCAGTCTTATTGCGGCTCAAACAGAGGGTGTAATTCTCCCTGCCTTTCATGCTGTTGCTGGGCGTATTATAGACATTCTTGCTAAAATAGGTAATTCAGAATATCAACAAAATACTTCAGAGCCAGAATATCCAAATATATGTCAGGCATTATTTGAGATGGAGTCAATGTTGGATAATGTTGTGTGGAACATCACTCAGGCATTATCTGAATTTAAAATACAACTAAGCCAAGTAGACTTATTTGTATATAGCCAGGAATTTGTGGATGAACTAAAGCAGTTTTGGTCAGCGCTACGTAATGCACGCAAACGTTTACAGCAATTTACACAGTCTTTTAAGCAGGACAACTGTGAAACGTGTAATTTACTAAATTACGCCCCACTATTCGAACGAGTAATTAAAAGCTTTAGTGAATTCGAATATATAATTCATTTGATTGAGAGCAACAGTTGTAAGCGCTACTCACAGACGCTTCATGAACTTGTGAACGTTGTAGACTCGTTTGGACAGAGCACCTTAGCACTTTGGGGTGGAAATTTTGATGATCTTGACCCAGCAAAGATACGCATCTTGGATGACGTAGTTATAGACATAGCGGATGCAATTATAAGCTTAGGAAACGTCGCGGCCTCTAGTTCTTCGGGCTCTGCAACTCATGTTGAGCTAACAGGACTAATTAATGCGGCAAAGGAGCGGATCTGGGCCGCGCTTGTCGACTTTGGTATTATAGTTCCTGTACAAAGTCACGCCCTTCCGGAATATGGCCAACTGCAAATTGCAACAGACTGGGCCCGGCTCATGGCCACGGTTCAGCACCTTACTAGTTCTATGTCTGGCATGCCACCTATGCGGGACCACTTTGTGATCAGGCCATCTTGGGAGCGTCTCTCATCTGCTATGCTGCAATTGGCTGCTAATGTAGGGACGCGTGATTCGAATGAGGCGCTTGACTTATCTAATGAAATATTTAAGTTGTGTGAGGCTCACAAGGCGTTCATCTCCCGGGTTAATCAGCTGGAGTATTGTAAGCCTGTGGACTCCGTAGTCCGAAATTTCGCAAACGTCGTCACGTATCTAACTCGTGCATTTGACGCAAGCCAGTCAGCGTTTGTAAATAATTTATCCGCTGAAGACAGTGCTACGTTTGCTACGCGTATAAACGATGTAACTGGGCAAATTTCCTCCCTCCACGCAACGATAACGCAGCGCCCCGCTAATGATGCATCGCCATATATTTGCTCAATAGACGTTACATTTGCGGGTGAACTGTTGGATGCGCTCAATTTAGTAAAAGGCGCGACGGTAGATATGCTGAAAGTGTTTAATCCAAGTTTGCAAATCGAAGAGCCAAACGATTATCTAGACGCAGATAAAGTCGTAATTATTCGTGGTTTGGTAAACAGGCTAAAGATGTTACAAGAGTCTATGTCCGCCGCGTGGACGGTTGCAGCTACTTGCCAGGTTCGCGATTATCGGCAAAGCACAGTAGATGCAGCGAAATCGTTATGTTCGGCAGTAAGCAGCCTTATTCCAGCGATTCCAAGCCTTTTCGACCTTATTAATATTTGTATGTTTTGTGAGAAAACGGATATAGCGTCTATGCTGGAAGAGGTTCCTCCTGTGTTGGAGCAGATGTATAGCGATTTGCTAGGGGTTGTAGCGTATCTAGAAGGGACTTGTTGCTCTAGGCTGGCGTTCCAGACATACAGTGTTGCGCAAAAAGCTGATGTTATCTCCAAATATTTGGAAGTGTTAGAGGGGTATTCGTCTGAACAATTAGTAGACTTTATTTCAAACGGGGCTGTCCAAACTTTCTCTGCAAAGTTAGAGGCGGACCTAACTAAGTTACTGCCAAATAAGGATTTAAAACTGATTCAATGGTCAAAAATTGGGGAATTGTTGGAAAACTTAGAAAACAACAATTGCTTAGCACGGGATATTGAATCTTTCCTGAATGAGTGGGATACGGTTTTAACAGGCATTATAGATGGTTTGTTTAAGGCTAACCTGGGTGAATCTGTCGCATCAGGTATCGCTATCCCTGATATATGTGAATGTTCCAAATTACCTGATGGAGTTAGGAGCTGCATAAATACAGTTGCGAAGATGGCCGCTTCGCTGGGTCGAATTAACCAAAGTTTATCAGATGTGAAGTTCTTTTATTCCAAAGTATTTCCTTTCCTTAAGTTGTTAATTACATTGTCTGAAGCAGTAGACGAGTTAACAATAATAGGGCAGCACACACAAGGCGCCTTTTGTTCACGTTGTAGTAATTTCGATGATGCGTTTGCTTCAATACTTGACGACAATGTCGAAGGAAAAGAACAAAGCGCACTTGTAATGCTCAAGTCAGAGATTGGAATGTTAATGGGATTACTTGCTAAATATTGTGATGCTGAAATTGCAGAGGAGTTGAACCTATTTAAATATCGCATTGGTGAACTGAACAAAGTGTTTGAGTATCTCACAGGGAGTGGATTAGCTACGTTTTTTGGTCAGAATCTAATTGAGGAATTTACGTATAGCGTATTTGAACAAATAAGTAATGCGTACAATAAAAGTGCGGACGGTGTAACGTTAGAAAATTTGGGGTCATTAGAAAATTCGGGGTTAAATGAGCTGTTAACGTTTATTTCAAAAGTGGCGAGTTCAAACGTGACGTTCTGTCAAATGGCAAATGTTTTGCCTTATTTGAAAGCGTTTAATGAGACGTTCAAGTCTGTGTTAGAGCGTGCTTTTTCGGTCGTTGGTTTGAAATATGATGATACTGAAGATAAAACGGATGGTACCGGATATGAGTCGTTGGAGTTTTCTTCTGGTCCTGATGCGCTATTGCAACAGTTTAAAGGCATAGCGGAAGTGCTCGCAATATCTTATACGCATGCTGAAGCTATCCGAACAAAAGTAGACACAGATAGATTTATTGCAGAGGAAAAAGGGGCGGCGTTGATTTTTCAGGTCGGTTCTATTCTAAAACTTCAAGGGGAGGGATTCAGAAAAATATACAACGCCTGGAAGACGTCTCAATGCCTCAAATGGGGTGATTGCTCTATCTGCGACGATTGT
>JAISRQ010000099.1 GCA_031273545.1 Holosporales bacterium | reverse complement strand
AACAATCACAAACTTTTTCGAGGTGACTTGGGACAAAATTGCTCAATCCATGATTGATCGCATTAATGATAATTTTTCTGTAGTGAAAAAATCCAACATTTCAGTGTGATTGGGTATAGATGCTGCTCAAAAAAAATATGCAGCGCCGGAATGGCTAGATTTTTTTGATTTTTTCATGACCCCCTTGGTATATTACCCATGAAACAATGTTAAGCGCAAATAAATATGATCTTTACTAAGAGTAAATATTTACGCTAAAGACTCGCCTGTCCATATTCACTGGGGAGGTCGGAGTCGTTCCCTTACCCCAGTAGGTTTTTTACTTTTTATATTTCGTAGATCAATCTCCCTCCTTCACAAATACGTTCAATTAGAATACGGCTGACCTCAGAAATCGTAGAACAATCTCCCTCCTTCACGAATACGTTCAATTAGAATACGGTTGACCTCCGTAATTGTATCTAAACAATACTGAAAGATTGTCATCGTTTCTTCAGAAGCTCCTGCTTCATTTAATTTTTCAATTAAGCCATTCAGTGCTCTTATTACAGGATCGCAAGCGTAACGTATACACTTGTGAAGGATAAAGGTGCGGAATATAGGACAATCGGGATGCGGCATACTGCTTTCCCATAACCCATCTAAAAGACGCTTATTACTACCGAAAAGATTGAGCATTAATCTGGATAATTCAGGATCATCTTCCCGAACATGGTCGTACACGCCTTTTAACCCAACGCAAACGAAATCCTTTATTAAATTTCGTACATTTGAGTCGATCTCTGGCTGTCGCGAATCTGAAAAGCTAGCATACAAGCTGTCGACTGAACTACTTGTTATAGTAAATGCGTTGAACGCGGCATCAAATGCGGCTCGCGCCTTGGGAGACATATTATTACTGTTACCAACTTTCTCAAATAGTTCTTTCACAGCGCTGCAATCATTTCTAGTTGTTGAAATGAGTTCTCTTGCCGCATTGTAAATAGAATCTGGCTGATTTTCATTAACATAATCTTTAAAACTAGAAAGTTTACGGATATTATCAATAACATCAGAAACTTTTTGAGCGATGGAGCGAAAGGCATCACACTCCAGAAAAAGAATACAGTGTGCTCTACAACCCGCTGCATCTTCCTTCTTACCTATTTCCAACGAGATGCGTTCATTTACGTACGCTAATTCGAAACTGCGAGGGCTTTTTTCAAAGTAACAAATAGGGTCATCAACTAAAAACCTCCAACCAAAGTCATCCCCTGACTCCTCACCAGAGACCTCCTCCTCCTCGGGAAAGGAATCAGATCCATATTCATTTCCATATTCATTAAGGTCATCTAATACATCATCATTCGACGCAACAGCAAACCCGGACAAAAACAACATGCTACAACATATACCAATAAATTTCTTCATAACAGCAAACCTACTCTAATAATTTAACCATAATTTTGTAATTACATACTATCGCGGCTATTTCAACAAAAAACTCATCTCGATATCAATAATCATTAGAATCATAGAAAACTACGCACTAGACAAAGGGAGGAAAAGTGCTCGCTTCCCCGATCAGCCTTACGCTGACGAACCGTAGCAATAATCCGTTTGATAATACTTTCTGCTTCAGAAAAAAACCTTCTATTGTTAACTTACGAGCTCTCTAAAGTAGCGTCGATGTTGTTGATAAAAATAGCTCGCTGCTGCTACGCTTATTTCATGCGGATACTGGCCATTAAAATACAGCAAGACACAATAACGCTGAGAACACACAGACAGGAGCATCCTCACACAAGGCGAGTTATTACCTCCTGCTTGTTAATATTAGCGAATATCAACGTTTTACCGCCTTAAAAACCCGTAATCATTTGGGAAGTGGGTATAAATACCTATGATTATCTAGATTTTGATCCGCAATCATTTGAGGAGTGGGTATACGCGACTTATAGCGAAACGACTTTAGCCCTTTAACGCCTGCGTAAACCCATCAATACACGACCGAATAAAATCATCCAACTCGTCCTTTTGCTCATCTGTAAAAGCCGTTCCCTGGTCGAACATCCTCAGCAATTCCGGATGACTGGACCTAAGCAAGCGCAAATACTGCTCCTCAAACTGAGGCACCTTATTCACAGAAATGTCGTCTAAATAACCGTTCGCGCCAAGGTATATTACGGCGACCTGTTCTGCGTTGGGCATAGGTTCGTACTGAGGCTGCTTTAGCACCTCGATCAACCTTTCGCCCCTATTTAAGAATTTGAGGGTATTTTCATCTAAATCCGAAGAAAATTGGGAAAATACCGCCATTTCTCGGTATTGCGCCAAATCAAGCTTGATGCGCCCAGATACGCGTTTCATCGACTTAGTTTGCGCGGACGACCCGACGCGGCTGACCGATATTCCTATGTTCACTGCTGGGCGTATCCCCTGGAAAAACAAGTCCGTCTCCAAAAAGATTTGCCCATCCGTAATAGATATGACGTTTGTTGGAATATAAGCCGACACATCGCCCGCCTGCGTCTCAATAATTGGCAGCGCAGTAAGCGACCCCCCGCCCATTGCGTCACTCAGCTTTGCAGCCCGCTCCAACAAACGCGAGTGCAGATAGAACACGTCCCCCGGATACGCCTCACGCCCAGGCGGCCTACGCAGCAAAAGTGACATTTGCCTGTACGCCACAGCATGCTTCGACAAGTCATCATACACCACAAGGGCATGCATCCCCCTGTCGCGGAAGTACTCCCCCATGGCGCACCCGGTATAAGGGGCCAAATATTGTAACGCCGCGGAGTCTGATGCAGTTGCAGCCACAATGATTGAGTAATCCATGGCGCCATAGTCTTCCAGTGTTTTGACTAAGCGCGCGACGGAGGATTGCTTTTGCCCGATCGCGACATAAATGCAGTAAATTTTATTCGCGTCGTCGTTGCTTTGGTGGTACTTTTTCTGGTTGAGAATTGCGTCGATGGCTATGGCGGTTTTGCCGGTTTGACGGTCCCCTATGATTAGCTCGCGCTGTCCGCGTCCGATGGGAATCAAGCTGTCGATGACTTTTAGCCCCGTTTGCATTGGTTCGCACACGGATTTGCGTTCGATAATTCCTGGTGCGCGTCGCTCTATTTGGACCCGTTCAACATCAGCCAGCGGCCCTTTGCCGTCGATGGGTTCACCGAGTGCGTTCACCACGCGCCCCAACAGCCCCTTGCCTGCAGGCGTATCCAAGATGCACTCCGTGCGGCGCACGACGTCCCCTTCTTCGACGCTTGCTCCGTTCCCGATTAGCACGATTCCGACGTTGTCAGCTTCAAGGTTCAGCGCCATTCCGCGGACGGTTTCTCCTGTCTTTGAGGAAATGCATTCTACCCATTCGCCTGCGCGGACGTTGTCTAAGCCTTGCGCCCGGATGATTCCGTCACAAACAGAGAGGACAGTTCCATGTTCGTATATGTCAACGGAAGGAGTAAAACTTTCAATTTTGCGCTGTAAAAATTCAGAAACTTCTGCGACTTTTGATCTCATTTTTTATACTCCATGTTAAATATTTTTAACGTCACCAATTACATCGTATAAGACAAAGCTTCTTTTTGAAACTTTTCAATTTGGTGTTTGACACTAGCGTCTATTGTAAGCGAGTCCGACTGCACAAGGATTCCGCCTAAAATGTGTGGCTTCATTTTATATGTAATTCGCAATGTTTGTTTGAATATGTTACTTAATTGCGCTTCTATACTTTTTTTATGCTCGTCAGATATTTCTTGAGCTGTGTATACTGTCAAAGTGATTCGTCCTAGCGCCTGATTGGCAAGCATATAAAACAAACGAACGACATCTTTGAATATATGAATCCTTTTATTTTGGGCGATTAATTTCAAGAATTTCATGAAAAACTCTTGAAAATCTGCACACTTTTGAAGTTCTTCTACGCCGGATGTTCTACCCTGTAGCATGCGAATAAATAAGGTTTTATGCACATTGTGTACAGAAAGCAGCCCCATGGCCGTATCGCATTCCTCCATTGTCCGCTCTAACGTGTGTTCACGGGCGGCCACGTTGTAAAGTGCGACGGCGTAACGCCCCGCCACGGAAGTGCACATAGCTTGTACTGCGCGCTGGTTCATTGACTGAGCTACGTAAGTTATCCCTCTCTGGATAATATCATATTTAAGTGGAGGATTTTTGCTTATACTTACTTTTTTTACGATTACTCACTTGTGATTGGATTACGCCCACAAAGATTGCGGATCAGAAACGAAATAATCAAAAGCGTTCGTCCGCTCAGAAAGCCCATAATCTTTTGGGGAGGAGGGACATGCGGTGATTTGTGCTAGAATACACGGTGATGATTAATGGTTAGGGCCCCTTCTTTTTTTAGAAGAAAGGTCCCCCAAACACGAAAGATTACGGACTTTTTAAGAGAATAAACACTTACTACTCTTAAGTTTTTGGTTCGCAATCTTTGGGGGGCCCGGGATGCATAATTTTTTATAGTAATGGTAGCTATATGCGGAAAGTTTTATCGTATGACATCAGTAACATCTCTTAATTTTATTCCACTTATTTTAGGAAGTGTTTTCTGTTTAGTCAGGAAAGAGTCCGACAAAAACACGAAAATTATCCAAATAATAAGTTGGGTCCTCTCCTTCGCGATTATTGTTAGTCAAAAGTGCAGAGCGCAAAATCCGCTCGCCTACACGATATTTCCTCGCACAGTATTCCTTAGTATATACGTCTTCGGCTTTATTTCAACGTTTCATGCATTATACTTACCACACAGGCTTTCGTCGTCAGTATTTTTGCTAATTCAGTTAGCGATATTCGCCCTATACTTGATTTGCCAGAACGACAACATCTATTACATTTGTTGTGGTTTTTTCTTAAATAGCGTCCTCACGTGGTTTACAATCCCTAAAGATTCAAACGAATACAACTCAAGGGCATTTCAACTTCAAATATTAACAGACTTATGTCTCATCTTTGGCTTCTTTATTTTTTTGCAATATAA
>JAISRQ010000093.1 GCA_031273545.1 Holosporales bacterium | reverse complement strand
AACAATCACGAACTTTTTCGAGGTGACTTGGGACAAAATTGCTCAATCCATGATTGATCGCATTAATGATAATTTTTCTGTAGTGAAAAAATCCAACATTTCAGTGTGATTGGGTATAGTCGTAATTCTTTTGAAGGTCTTCATGAGGTGCGACGTCGGCGTGGCGCATGGGGACCTCCTCCTGCTCTATTAGGAGATGCTACACGTATTGAGAATTGGAAAGAGCTATTGAACCAATACATAGTCAATGGCATAGCTATTCATGCAATACATGATGATTATAACATTCTGAATATTCCGGTTTTTTACCAGCCTGACGAAAAAACAATATCTTTATTGAACGCTGCAGCAGGCGTACTTTTGCCTGGCGGCACTATTGGCGTCCGTACCGAATTTTTTAAAAGTGTTCAAGATTTAGAAAAGTTTTTAGCTGAAGTTAGTAAGATTTACGATGTACGCGAAATTCCAAGCGATATTGAGTCATTGTGTAAAGTTGGTCCTTTTGGACTTATCGATGATTACGGTAATGGTATACATCTTTCTTACTGTAGCATGATAGCCTTAATTGAAGGGGGACTGGATAAGTATAATGAGTTAAGTCGACATGCTAGGGAAGCCAAAGGCTTAGCACCACGAGACATGAGTCCGGAATGTTTTGATTTTATAAATGAATTTGCCAAATACCTGGAATGTTTTGCATCAGAAACAATGGAAATGATATGTCCGAATCTTTTGGAACGTATTGGAGTGGAAAAGGCACTACGTGAATCTTGCACACAAGAAGAACTCATTCGAAAATTTCGAATGGCTAATAGTTACCGTCGAAAGAAAAATATAACGGATGACACATCTAATGTAGTTATAACTAGATCGGAGACAAATAACGACAAATTCGTTGCAATTGTGACTAACTCGGATGAAATTAAACGTCCTAAACTATATATAAACAAAGTGGCGGAAATGATGAATGAAGACCTTGGGTATTATTTCACTCCTGAAAATATGCAGAAAGTGGCTAATAAAAGCCCACTTGCTACGGTTGAGAGAATACGAAAGGATCTGTTGGTGCAGAATGCACGGGATACGTTGGCAACGATGGGGGGGAGCAACGATGGCACTCGCTACGTGTTTGTGAAAAAGGAATAATACAACAAAGGAAAATACAACAATCGTTCAATGTAATATTGGTGATAGTATATATCAATAATACCCCGCAGCTCCACGTTCGCTAAAAAAGTCCGCATGGAATTCCTAACGGGGTCCCACGCGGACTAAAATCTGAATATAAGCTATTATGAACATTGAATCGGTCGTAAGTACAAAAAAAGAAGGAAGTTTTATGAGTAAAATTATCGTTGGAAATTGGAAGATGAACGGGAGCAAAGCTCTTATTGACGCGTTGTTTACTGCTGCAACGGGTGCCCAACACAGTGTTTCTATTCCGACCACATGCCCATGTGGGACTTCAATTAAATCATGCCAGAGCAATGCGCGCATAGAAACTGACATCGACGTAGATATCGTTGCGAAGTGCTATCACCAAGCCAGTCCATCACTAAAAAATAGTGCAGTCATCTGTCCCCCATTTTCGCTTATCTCGTATGCTGCTCAGGTCCTTTCCCCGCTGTTTTCTATAGGGGCCCAAGACTGCTCTGAGTTCGACAGTGGGGCTCACACGGGCGACGTCAGCTGTGCACAAATTCAGGAAGCTGGCGGCACGTTCGTTATACTGGGACACAGCGAACGCCGCCAAGGAAACGGCGAATCTGACGGACTTATCGCCCGAAAGCTTGCTTGCGCGCGCAATAACAGGCTTACTCCTATTGTATGCGTAGGCGAGTCTCGGGACGATTACTCTCAGAAAAAGACGCGCGAAGTCCTGAGCCGACAGTTGCTGCCCTTGCGCTCGCATTTAGGTGCGGGTTCTGTATTCATCGCCTACGAGCCCATTTGGGCAATAGGGTCAGGGCTTGTACCATCGAATGCAGAGATTGACGACGTGCACAAATTTATATTTGAGACATGCGGCATTACGCCGTTTTATGGGGGGTCTGTTACTGCCGATAATTATAAGCCGATCATTGAACTTGACTCTGTTGGCGGGCTATTAATTGGCGGCGAAAGTTTGAAACCAGAACGTTTTGTGTCCATCATATATGCCGAGGTTACTAAAGATTACTGACAAAAAACTGAAAGACAGTAGGATTTTGTTCGTCCAAAGTTCACAATATTTTGGGCCGTGAGCATGGTTTATTGGGTATATTAAGCAAGCTATTGGTGGAACTTAAAATACGATTTTCCATAATATTTATTATTGAACTATATATGATAATTAACTCCACATATTTTTTTGAAATTTTTCAAAAAAAATCCACAAAAAGGTCAAAAGTTGATATATATTCACTGTATGATCGTTTTGATATGTAGGAACAATGAGTATTCAACGAACGCTATCAATCATAAAACCTGACGCAACGCGCAGAAGTTTGGTTGGAAAAATTAATGCAAAAATAGAGGACGCTGGCCTGGTTATTATTGCGCAAAAAATGCTTCGCCTGACGAAGGAGCAAGCTAAGGCCTTTTACAAGATTCATGAAGAACGGTCATTTTATGAAGACTTGTGTAGCAATATGGTCAAGGGACCGATCGTCGTTCAAGTTCTTGAAGGCGATAACGCGGTTAAAGTTTACAGGGATACGATGGGCGCTACTAATCCGGCAAATGCTGAGCCAGGAACGATCCGTCATGAATTCGGGGAGTCGATTGACCTGAACTCTGTGCATGGGTCTGACGCCCCTGAAACTGCCGCCCAAGAGATTGCATTTTTCTTTAGTCAAATCGAAATTTGTCGAGAATGATTGTACAAGATGGCAGATATTAGGTTTTTGACTTTTCCAAATGTTCTTACAGCATTAAGGATTGTGTTGGCGCCTGTTGTTTTTTATTTTTCCGCCAAGCACATGTATGTGCTTGCTGTTGTCATATTTTGGGTGTCGAGTGTTAGCGATTTTTTCGATGGATTCCTGGCGCGACACCTGAACTGCGAGTCCTCAGTGGGGCGCATTCTGGATCCTGTTGCGGACAAGATGCTTACCCTGTTTTCGTATTTGTCCCTGTACAGTGAATTTCCTAAGTTGTCTTGGTTAGTCGTCGCGAGAGATGTTGGAATCGTCGCTGCTGTAGCCTTGGGGTATGTCCTTAGATTGGATATAAAAATTGCTCCTCTCAGGATTAGCAAATTAAATACTGTGTTTGTTCTGTTATTCCCTTTTTTGTGGCTATATCAAAAGGCTTTTAATACTAGTGCTTTGAATGCTGTATTGTTGTATTTGAGCTGGACAATCGTGGGAACAACAATACTGTCAAGCATAGGCTATGCGGTAACAATCTTGAATATTAGCAAGATAAAAGACGAGAATTCCAAGTAAAACCTGTGATGCTTATTCTTCATACTTATTATTTTTTCAAATACATTCTTCTTATGTATATAGATATATGCTTTACTACACCAATTGTAGTAATATTAGATGTTGGACAATTAAAGGGAGTGCATATATGCGCATAGTATTGTTAAGTGTATTATTTGGGGCGTCCTGTTTTTCCCCTGTGGATATGGTGGCTGCAGCAAAGGCAAGTACAAGCAGCGTAAGCGCACAGGCTCGAAGCAGCATTGATAAAGCTTCTGAGTATTTTAAAAATGTGAAAGAGGAGGTTCTTGATTTTGCGAATAAGTATCGACCACAATTTTTAAATAATGTCGATTGGCATAGATATAAAGACACTACTATATACCTCATGGCCAAAGAGGGCAAATTTGAATATGAACTAAACTTTAAAGATTACGTGCTTAATTTTGCATCCGCTGAGACGTTGATCGCTACGGCCGGTGGAGCTTACGCTGCATTTTTGATAGCGAATGAGGTTGCGTATTGGGGCAGTAATAATGTTGATCACTATGCTTATTTTATAGAGTTGATACGTGATATCCTAAAATCGGGTAGGCTCGTCCCCGTAAGCAAGGAAATGCGTAAGCAAGCTTTGTGCGATTATGGAGACTTCTTCATTTACGAAGGGAAAGATACTCTTACAAAAAATGAAGAATCGGGAGAAACAGAAATCATCAAGGCAGAAGAAGCGTATAGAAAAGAAAAGATGAGTACAGAATTCGTTGAATTAAATAGAAAATTTTGGAAACACGCGTGTTTTGTAACAAATACCAGCATTAGCAAATTTCCCTATCCATTTGGTGTATATGGTCCAGTTCTGGACTATAAGGGTGCTATTGATCAGATAGGTGGTCCCGCATTCTCATTCCTGAAACAGTTCGAATCAATAAAACCTTATTCTAGTATAATAAAGAAACTTGGTAATAACAATGATAATTATTCTGTTAAATATTTGTCTCAACGTTTTAATTCTCATAAAAGATTAAGCTTGGATTGTGCCGATTATCGCAATGTGTTAGAGTACGTTCAGTTCATCATGCAGAACATGAAAGATGAAGATGTGACGAAGCATTGTGCTCTAATGGATGATCTGTTTAAAATTCTTAAAAAATCTGATATATCGCGGAAAGATTGTTTTTATTCGCTCCTAAAACAAGTATATCAACGGATTTGTGATAAGGATGACGACCCAACGGATTCGTGGAGGAAAATCATGGTTCGTATTCCTGAAGACTCAATAGAGTTACAGTACTTTAACTTACTCGCTATTAGAGATATTCAGATGTTAGTATTTGGACATTCAAGATGGAATAGCGTTCTCATAAAAGCAGCAAAGTGATTATGAAACAGCAAAGTTATGATTGCATTTTTACAAAAATAGTGATTTGGCAATTAACTTATTGAGTATAGTTAGAAGTATACCCACTCCCCAAATGATTACGGTTTTTTTAGGCGGTCAAACGCTTACAATTATTCATTTTCTGGCCCGCAATCTTTGGGGGCCCCGGTATATACCGAATTGGTGGTGGCAAAATATTGTTTCGTGTACGTCTGTGTTATTAAAGTAATATTACATCTATACTATGTGGCATATAATCTTGTAGTATTAAGTATTGGAGTAGAAAGGGAGTGCATATATGCGCATAGTATTGCTGAGTATATTATTTGGGGCGTTCTGTTTTTCCCCTGTGGATATGGTGGCTGCAGCAAAGGCAAGTACAAGCAGCGTAAGCGCACAGGTTCAAAGCAGCATTGATAAAGCTTCTGAGTATTTTAAAAATGTGAAAGAGGAGGTTATTAATTTTACTAGGGCCTATCGACCACAATTTTTGAGCAATGCAAGCTTAGAAAAAAATAGAGAATCGATTTTCATTAAGGACTCCAGCGGAAATAGACTAATGTATCACGATAAAGTACTTGATTTTGGATCTGCCGAGACGTTAATCGCTTCAGCCGGTGGAGTTTACGCTGCATTTTTGATAGCAAATGAGGTTGCATATTGGTGCAATAAGGATTTTGATACGGTTTATCTTCGTTTTATAGGGTTAATGCATGGTGTACTCGAGGCAGGAAAGCTTGTCCCCGTAAACAAAGAAGTACGCAAACAAGCCTTGTGCGACTATGGAGATTTTTTCATTTACGAAGGGGAATATCGTCCGTACTTATTCATTGGTAGGGAATGTACGTTTTTTAAATACATTTCTAGTAGGGGGATGTACACTCACTGTCCAAGTGATAACACAAAAGTATTTTTTAAATTAAATAAAAAATTTTGGGAAAGTGCGAACTATACTTCTGTTGGCGTATATGGCCCGCTTTTGAGACGTGAAAGTATTTCAGATGCATTAAAGGCTTGTATAAAACCTCTGCGTCTTGATTTAATAGATAATTTAAAGAAAGAACTTGAACATCCTCGACGTAAGGCTTGTACAAAACCTCTGCATCCTGTAAGATATAAAGAACTTGAATATCTTCGACGTTTTGAATTCAATAAAAAAATAAGTCTGGATATTAATGATTTTTCACACATCGCAACTACTATTGCCAATTTATATAAATTTGGTGATTTCGTGGAAGTTTGTCCTATGCTTGACGGCATGCTTTCTTTCGGCCTATTAGATATCCTTCTCCGCGTTGATACATCGAAAGAAGATTGCACTTATTGGCTTCTGATGAGGATACACGAATTGAAGGAAAAAATGTGCAATCTCCCTGTTAACTATAATAAAGTAAAAAAGAAGTGGAATAAATATATAAAACCTCACATTCCTAAAAATCCAACAACATTACAGTACTTAAACTTACTCGCGATTAGAGACATTCAGATGTTGGCACTTGGACTATCAAGGGAGAATTGCTGTCTGGAGAGACATACCGGGGCCCCCAAAGATTGCGGGCCAGAAAATGAATAATCGTAAGCGTTTGACCGCCTAAAAAACCCGTAATCATTTGGGGAGTGGGTATAGGTTATCCAAAATAATTGATACCCATCGCGTTACGTACGGCCTGCATCATCTCCTGTGCCTTTTTTTGGGCACGCGTCGTTCCATCAATCAATATTTCGCGTATATGTGCGCGAGACAGGGCGGCACGCCGTTCGCGGATCGGCGCAAGCAAGCCATCCAGGTCCTTGCATAGCATCTGTTTCAAGGACACGTCCCCTACCCCGCCCTGCCTGTATCCGTCTTTTAAATCTGCGATTTCTTCCTTGTCTTGATGAAAAATATCCAAATACGTAAATACGACATTTCCTTCTACTTTACCTTTATCGCTTACCTTAAGATGGTTTGGATCAGTGAACATGCTCATAACCTTTTCTTTGACGACTGCGGGCTCATCTGATAAAAAGATAGCGTTACCGAGTGATTTACTCGCCTTGTTTTTGCCGTCAATTCCAGGCAAACGCCCATTTATCCCTATGTGAGCTTGGCACTCTTTCAAAATATTTGTGTTGTAAATCCGGTTAAAACGCCGCACGATCTCGTTGGTTTGTTCAATCATGGGCTGCTGATCCTCACCAACGGGGATGACCTCAGCACCAAACGCCGTTATGTCCGCAGCCTGACTGATCGGATAGCACAGAAACCCTACAGGGATGGACTCTGTCATGCCCTTTTGCGCTAACTCCGCCTTCACAGTTGGGTTGCGTTCAAGGCGCGAGAGAGTAACGAGGTTCATCAAATATATCGTTAATTCAGCAACTTCTGGAATTTGAGATTGAATATAAATAGTCGCAATACTTGGGTCTATTCCGATTGCTAAGTAATCATATGCAAGTTCGTAAATACTCTGCTGAACTATGTCGGGGTTTTCGAAGTTGTCAGTTAAAGCCTGAACATCCGCAATCATTATGTAGGAATCGTAATCCGCTTGCATTTTTACTCGATTTTGCAACGACCCCACGTAATGTCCAAGGTGAAGCTTTCCGCTAGGACGGTCTCCAGTAAGAAGGATTTTTTTCATAGCAATAACCAAAACATTATATTCATCGCTACGATATTAGCAAAGTGGAGAGATTAGAGTCTATACCAAGGGGTCTGAAATATCCAGGGGTGTTCAGTTCTTCAATATAAACTTAATCGAACGCTTATGACATCTGGCACATTGAAGTATAAAATCTGTGCATGAAGTATTCATTCTCTGCGCCATGCTCACGGCTAAGTTTCGAAATGCGGCCAAGTACCTCGCCGGCCCTGCCCTTCCGTACTCGACATCGATCCTTTCTAAACACCTTGTCGCGCACCCAATGCAAGTTATTCTCTATATTCCAATGATTCCGCTACAATTTCATAATGCGTTCAGGCGGGGCTTCTTCCTCTGAGAGGCTTGTTATGCCGTACTCGATGCGAGCGGAGCCACAAAAACTGTGGTGATTTCATCGGACCCAGCCACACAAAATCACATTTCGGGAGAATGTCGCGACAATAGAAAAAGGTTTACCCGAGAGGTGGCATCCCAACGCCGCGCCCTGTTTTGTAGAATGTACGCCGGATCATGTAAGCGCCCTGCAGTTAAGGTGGATTAGGCTATTGTATCTATTTTATGTTGAAGGATGGGCACTGAGGAAATACCAAACGTATCTCCCGATTGCAATTACGTCATGCCGTCCGCAAGACGGAGGTAGGGACGTAGCTGTGATATCGTACACTCTTCATGAATAGGCAATTGCACTCTAAGGTCAGGGCTGCCTCACGTTTTTTTTGACAACGTAAAATGCAGGTGATAATAACAAGTTTAGTTGTGTTTGTAATATTGTCTCGGTTTTATGGAGAAGTTTTGTACATTAGATTACATAGAAAAAGACTCGTTTTTA
>JAISRQ010000084.1 GCA_031273545.1 Holosporales bacterium | reverse complement strand
AAATCCATTGAAACACCACTTCCATACTCTAAACAGCGCGCGTAATCATATAGCCCGTACTTGTCATTTTGAGCAGCAGCTAAGCGGAAATATTCAGCAGCTTCGCAAATATATCCTGCTGATTTTAAATAAAATCCATATTTAGCTTGCGCACGACAGAACCCTTGATTTGCAGATAACCCAAAATATCTTGCTGCTTCAGCTAGGTCTTTCTCAACGCCTTTTCCTTTTTCTAGGCAAAACGCATAATTATATTGTGCGCTCGCATGCCCTAGATCCGCGAGGAACTTATAATAACTTACTGCTTCAAGCGGATGTTTGTATATCATAATTCCTTGCAGTAAACGCGTGCAACTATTCTCCTCAAATTCACTTAAATCAGCCAAGCAGCTATAATACTTAATGGCTAAAGATTTATTAACCCTTATTCCTATTCCACGTTCTAAGCAACGTGCGTAATTATATTTCCCCGACAAATCACCTCTCTTATTTAAGTTAGCATAAATCCTGACTGCTTTAGATGGATCACGTTCAACTCCTGCCCCATGCTCTAAGCAAAACGCATAGTTAAGCATTCCGCACATATTCCCTTGGTCCGCAGATAATTTAAAATACGCGGCCGCTTTATTGAGGTTACGACGAACGGAAACCCCTCTCATTAAGGCGGAACCATATTCAAATTGGTACACTGCATCCCCTTGGTCCGCTAGTCGTTTATATTCCTTGATGAGTCCACTCAATGGCACAACATCGAATATGAACGCATCTTCACCACCTATGGGAAAAACATCGAATACGAACACATCTCCACCATCTATGGAGGTAGTGTATACATCTTCACCATCTGTGGCCCCCTCGTCTACTAAGTCCGACCACCTTACATCGTTCCCTAAACATGTATCGATACCAAATCCTGTAAAAAAACAAGGTAAAGCTAAGTAAAGAACACTACTACAAAAAGTTTTTATTGACATCACTGTCATTATCTATTCCCATAAAAATATCATATGGCTAGTTGTAGCAATTAAAAAAAAGAATGTACATAGGCTAACGTAAGAAATCTTCTACAAATGCAAGCTTTTGAAGTTAAGTAAAAAACATATTACCACGCTCGAAAATATTACTAATTCAAGTACTTACAAAAACAATAATCTGTAATCGAAAGACCAGCATTCATCGAAAAAGTTACGTAAATGATTAACGTTTATGCCGAAGCCCCCCAAAAATTGTGGGAAAGAAGACGAAAAAGTAATAAGTGTTTTACTCGCAATCATTTGTGAATTAAGTATACCCCTTCTCTAAATGATTGCAAACTTTTTCTCTCAACAAGCACTTACTATTCTTAGGCTTCTGGTCCGCAATCTTTGAAAGCGCCCTCCGGTATAAACTGGCGTGTATTTACGAATTGTTAATATATCGCGTATGATTCACTATGATGTTGTGTAAATACGTGGACATTTTTTGTTAAAGACGATTCAGTCGGCATTTTCAAAAGTCTCTGGCTACGTCGGCCCGTTGTTTTCGTGGGCGACGGAGACGCTATCAAGCATCCCGTCTTTAGCGTGGGTTTGCCTGATTTTGGGCATATTGCTCATCGTTGGGGCCTATTTTCTCGTTCAATACGTCGTAAAAAAAGAAAAAGAAAGTGTCGCGGCCCCAAAAGCTGCCGGTGGAGCACAGGCGCCGCCCGCTCATAAGCTCCCCCCTTTTGGCGGATGGATCACGGAATTCCTTAGCCGCAAAGGAGTTTTCCAAATTGGCCGCCTATCCATTGATTTCTTGAACAGCCTGGACTTTTTGGACCGCACATTAAAGTGCAGCGATTACAAATACAAAAACCCTTGGATTCTCGTTGTAGGGGCGCGAAACTCTGGGAAAACGACGCTAATGCGCACAGTTCATTCAATCGAAGCAGATTGGCAAGTCACGAGCAAAGAGCGCCAATATTCCGATTGCAATTGGTTCTTCATGCGTAACGGCGTTGCGCTCGACGTGAGTGGCAAATTATTTATGGAGAACGAAGTCGTAAACGCGGACGAAGTCGGCTGGACGGCCTTAAAGAATTTGCTTGTTCGCTACCGATCCGCAAAACCGATTGATAGCATCATACTTACTATTTCGGCCGAAGACTTATATGGAAGGAATCGCATCTCCGCCTTGCAGTGTGCGGATCGCGCAAAGTTTATGGCACAAAAATTAACCACATTCCAAGACCAGCTTGGACTGAAAATACCTGTCTACATTGTGATAACGAAGACGGACATTATCCCCGGTTTTAAGGAGTTTTGCTCTCATATTCCAATTGGAACAAAGCAAAATATGTTTGGTTGGGCGTCGCCTTATGTCTCAGATGTAACATTTTCGCAGCAGTGGATAAAGGAGGCGATCGACTTTGTTGTCTCAAAAGCAGAATACATAAATATGGATACATTTTGTGATGATTTATCTGGGCAATACAACGATAGTTTATTCGTATTCCCTCATGAGTTAGCAAAGATTTACGACAACTTACTTACTTACATGAGTCAAATTTTCAAAGCAGAGCAATATAAAGCTCCATTGCTTCTTCGTGGTATTTACTTTTGTGGAGATAGCGACCGGTTAAATGTGGAAACATCACAAGCGGAATTTATTGACGAATCATTGCTCCAGCATGCGCCTACGTTGAATGTCAATTTGAACAACTCAAACGCACAAAATTTCGCCAACGCCCCAGATTCCGCAGCAGCCTCCAGCGCCACTGAAGGTAATGCCCCCCAAATCGACCCAGAGCAATACAAGCGAATCTTTTTCTTTGGCGACTTAATCTCAAGCAAAATCATCCCCGAAAGGGCAATTTGCGTTCCCCAAAGGAGCAAGTTCTTCGCCGCCAACAAAAACATTAAGATTGCAAAAATTTCTACAGCGTCAATTGTTGTAATTGGGTCGTGGGGAATTTATTCTGCGAACAAAACATTCATGAATAGTAAAGCGTCAATCAGCCCAGCAATAGACTCAATGTACCGCTTCTTGGTCAAAATACAACAGATCCCTATTCTTGAGCTAGCAAGTAAAAATGCGGACTTTGAGTTGTCTGTCCGTCAACTTGCAGGGGTGATGCAAAAGCTGTCAAAGGCCGACTTCTTTTCTATATTCATCCCTGCATCTTGGTTTAGCCCACTTAGGTCTAAGCTAAATAAGTCCGTCAATCTTGCGTATCAAAACGTAATAATGCGCGCACTTTACATTAATTTATTACTAAAGGCGCGAGCATTGTTGCATTTGGACCCAGCAAATATTGCGCCAACCACATCGCTCGCTCAGCTAGCAATTCCAACAAAAAGCAACGAATTCACAGTAATGAGAGACTTCGTAACAAGTCTTACTGAATTATCCGAAAATATTGATAAGTTTAACGAATTGCGTTTAGTTGCTTCCGGAAAGGCTTTATCTGAGCTAGTGAACTACGCATTTAAACTAACTTTGCCGAATTCATTTCTAAAATATTACAGTGAAATGAAGGGAAAGCTGACCACAGCAACTTTTCCAGAGATCGACATAAACGTGTACAAGAGCCTTGCACGTAATACATTTGCGTTATTGTTTCAACATTTCTTTAACACAATTTTTATTTACTCAAACCCCAAAAGCCTCCCAGGTCAACTGGATCAAATCATACGTCA
>JAISRQ010000073.1 GCA_031273545.1 Holosporales bacterium | reverse complement strand
TGGGATAGGAATGCCTGGTCGTTGGTATGTGTAACAAGGGGCGCAATCCTCAAATGGGGAGGGGGTGCTTCAAGGTTCCTCCCATAGAAAAGAAAGTTAATATCCATCGTGTTGATGTTGTGAGGAGTGTAGATATACATAAGTATAATAACGTGGTCGTTTTGTATATGAGGTAATATTATGATGTTAAATAAAATAAAAATTTGTGCGTTTGGGGTGGGTTTATTGGGATGCTCGCAGGCTTTCTCTATGGACCATTGGTCATTCGGAGAAAGGCAAAAACATGAAGAATTTGTGAGGCAGGGAAAAACTCCCGTTGATCAGTGCCTAAGATTTTTTACCAGTTTAAATATTGTGATTGCTGACGATGTTCGTTCAAAGTATTCAGGTTTAACGCGAGAATTGTTGAAAGCTCGCGATGAAACTTTTACGACGCGTAAGGATGCTTGTCTTTTAAGAGATTTTTTGGATAAGGCCGTTGGTAGTCATCTTTGTTCTTCTACGGGGAGGTATTATCCGTTCATTTTTAACATACTAAAGTACGCTATTCTTAGTTTAGGGCCTAAGTACAAACCTAATTGCGCTGCAATGTACACATCAATGCTTTCTCGTGAGATTAGACGTATCCTTGATGCAGATTTTGGTGGCACCATAGCTATTGGGGCGGTTTTCCCTATCGGTTTTGCTTTAGATGTCGTTCATATAATTGACTCCTACGAAGAACTTTCGGCAGATGAAAAACTTCAGGTTGTTGAATTCTTTTTAACAGGTGATAACGATGATCTTGTCGCCAGTATCTTCGATTACCCTAAAGGAGATTTTGAAAAGAAATTTTTTAAGTATCAAGAAAACGTTGATTTTTCACCAGAAGGGCGTAGGCGTTTTGATGAACTAAAACAGAATCCCAAAATAGCGAAATTTCTTGATTTTTTGAAGGAGGAACTTCACCGACGTGGTTAGTTGTGACTACACTGAGTATCGTTTAGCTGAAAGCGCTAGTTTCGGATTTTCGGGGGGAGACCTGTTACAAGGCGTTATGTGTTCGTTTAATATTGCTAATATAAGTATGAAAATCATATATTATAAAATGTAAAAATAAAGCCGTTTTTTATATGGAGGAAAACTATGATGTTAAATAAAATAAAGATTTGTGCGTTTGGGATGGCCAGTTGTTTTTGGGGATGCTCGCAGGCTTTTTCTATGACCAGTGAGGATCCCGTGGATAAACAAGAGCCTAAAAAGAGTTTTGTTGAGCAGGGAAAAAACCCTCTTGATAAATGTCTCAGATTTTTCACAAAAATACTTACTAACCCGAGCCCGGTTCGCTCAAAATACTCGGATTTAACGAAAGACTTGTTGAATGTTCGAGATGACGCTTTTACGGCGTCTGCAGACGCTCGTGCGTTCAGAGAATTTTTAAGTACAATTCTTCGCGATGAATATTGCCCCTATTCTCGTAAAACAGTTCCATTCATTTTCAATATATTGAAGTACGTTCTTCTTCGTTTAGGACCTACGTACAAACCTCATGACGCGGCGGTATATATATCTGCTCTTGAGCGTGAGATTCCGAAGCTTAGAGAGAAATTAAGCCAAGCTCTTCCCCTGGGTCCTCGAATCACAACCGACTTGGCTTTAGAAATAATTCAGATAATTGACTCCTACGAGGGACTTTCAGTGGATGAGAAGCTTAGCGTTGCGGAATTCTTTTTGACAAGTTGGTTTGGCGATGTTGCTGCGAGTCTATCCACTGGTCCAGATGGAGGTTTTGAAAAAGTTATTTTGCGTCACAGTGTTATCGAGAGAAAAAGAGGGATCTGTTTTTCAGAGGAAGGACGCTTGCGTTTTGATGAGTTGACACGGAATCCCCGAATAAAGACATTCTTTGATGCTTTGAAAGATGAAATTAACGCGATATATAACCAGCACACTCGATAGTCATGACAAAGCACTTTATACAAAACGGCACAGTTTTTGACTGCAAAATGTTTCACGTCACGCGGGTGGCTCTACATATGCCGGGGTCCCAAAAGATTGCGGGGAATAAGATAAAAAATGGTGAGTATTTACCTACAAAAAAAACTGCAATCATTTGGGGGTTAAGTGTATACCGTCGATTAAATTAATGTTAGTCCATGCAAGCTCTCCAAAGATTGTGGACCTAAGGTAGAAGAACCGTAGGCACTTCTTCGTCCAGACGCAATCATTTGGTGAGTCCCCGGGGGGCGTTAACGCGTGGCACAGAAATCGTCGCAAAGACTTTCTTTTTTAATATGTTATTGACAAAATGTGTCGTGCATGAAAAGTTATATGAGGGGGTTCACTAAAACACGTACGAAATGCGGCTATTTAGACAAAAACAAGATTTTATTCCTTTAGGGTTGCTCGGGCTAGCTGCAATTATATCTTTGCGCGAATATAAAACGTCTCAGCATTTTGCTCACTTAAGCCAGTTTTATTTCCAATCCGAAGTCCCTGCCAGCGGGAACGATGGCGATGACGAGCCAGACGAAGAAAAGCGGATTCTTGGCACCCAACAAAGGTCGTTAGTTGTTGCTTGTGGGGATACTTTGTCGTCCATGTTGAAGGACATGGGGATTTCCCTTCAGGATATTGACGCAATTACCAGGGCGTTATCGAAGCATTATAACGTTAAAAACCTGCAAATCGGTCAATCCATCGACGTTGTCTGGGAATCAGGTGAGGATGCATCTAAGCTGACAAGACTCGAGACCGTAGACTCTGCTGGTAATGCTATCAAGTTAGAAGCAACCGAAAGTGGATACACAACTTCCGTTTGCAAGCGAATGCTGGTAGCACAGCTGAAATCCGTGTCCGGGATAGTCACCACGAACTTCGCTATAGCTGCCCAGCAAAACGGCATCCCCAACGCCGTCGCCCACGAAGCCGTCCGCGCCTTGACCCCGCTGATAAACGTTGGGCGTTTAAAAAGCAACGCTGCCTTTGAAATTGTTTTTGAGGAAAAACTGGATGCTAACACCAAAAAGCTCGTCGGAAAGCGCCAGCTAAAGTACGCCGCCGTGTCTGTTGATGGCAAGTTACACAAGGTATACAGCTTCGGGAATCGCTATTACTCAGAGTCAGGGCATAGCCTAAAGACGGAATTTTTGATTGTCCCGATACGAAGTCGAAGTGTACGCATCTCGTCTAGGTTTGGAATGCGCCTGCACCCGATTTTTCGCGTGATGAAGAAACATTGCGGCGTGGACTATGAAGCTCGCTATGGGACAGATGTTTGCGCTGCAGCAAGTGGCGTCGTCGTGTCTGCATGTTCTTATGGTGGGTACGGCTTGTATGTTCGAATCCGCCACGCTAATGGGTTTGAGACGGCGTATGGGCACTTGAGCGCAATATTGGTTCGCAAAGGGGATTGCGTGAATCAAGGGGACCGCATAGGGCGCGTAGGAAGCTCTGGGCACGCTACGGGGCCGCATTTGCATCATGAGGTAATTCGGCACCAGATTCACGTGGACCCGCAAAAATACCTAAGCATTGGCTCAGGGAAGCTTACAGGACATGACTTCGAGAGGTTCAAACAATATAAGGATGAAATAGACCGCACATTAAAGGAAGACAACGCGCATACACTAAGCGGTGACATTTCTGTCTAATTTTACGGTTAC
>JAISRQ010000058.1 GCA_031273545.1 Holosporales bacterium | reverse complement strand
TCCAGCCTGGAGCCTGGTACAACAGTGGTATGCCTCCTGCCCGCCCGCACGGATACGGGGTGGTGGCACGACTATGTGATGCCTCACGCCAAATGCGTGGCGTTTATAAGGGGACGGCTACGGTTTTCGGGGAAAGGAGCGGCGCCTTTCCCATCCGCGCTGGCCGTTTTCGGGCATTTTGAACAAGTGAATGGAGCGGAGGGGTTGAAATGACGGTCACGATAACCAAGGGGAAGCTAGTGAGGTGGATGATTACCGCGTTTATCCTGTTCTGCGGCCCGTCTCAGGCCGTCGATGTCCCTCGCGCGGCGGTGGCTGCCGTTGCCGCCCGTGAGTTCATGGCCGAGTTTACGGGCTACGAGGATTATAGGCTGCTCGACGTTTTCGAGTGGCGGACCGGCTTCTTCGGCGTGATGATGCTCTGCCCAGCTGGGATTCACGAGACGCTGGTCTTTGACTGTAGAAACGGCAAGCGGGAGGTCATTTACCGCGACGCTTATATTCCGAGGAAGGAGAAACGCGAGGAACTGCGCCGCGAGAGCATACTTATTTCGGATGCTGTGAGGCTTGCCAGAACCGCTCTTAGCATTGGGAATGCTAATGGACAGTGAAGGACACCGATAGATTATGCTTTTATAGTATTTTGCATAATCTTGAACTTGAAAAAGATGTCTAGCGTCAGTTTTCAACAGCCTATCACAAATATTTTTGACGAGAAATCCAAGATCACAGAGATCTCTCGATCATATTTTGCAATATTTGAATGCCGGAGTAATATCGAAGGGAGTCTCACAGCTCCACAGATTTATCGCTCCCTTTTATATTTTTTTGAGTTTTATATACTCGCTTGGCATTACTCCATATATATTCTTAAAAATTTCCGAAAAATGGCTGGGGTTTTTATAGCCTACTCCTAACGCAATTGAGTAAAGAGGTTCGTCGCTGTTTTCTATTTTTCTCAGCGCCTCGGCCATTCGGATCTGTTGGGAGTAATCGTGGATCGTACAGCCGTAAGCTGTTTTAAAATCGTTTTGCAGTTTTGCTACGCTTGCATTGACCATCCTGGCCAGTTCCGCCATTCTAGGAGGCTCTGAAATTCTCGCTTCAATCATGCTTTTGACTCTATCCACTGCTTCGGCGTCAGCACGAGCAAGGCGTTTTGAGTTTCTTTTTCGCCCGTTTTTCGCGGATTCGGCGCGTGCGATCAAATATAGGATTTCGGCTATCTTATTTTCGTAATACGGCTCGCAGGCGGCATCTTGCTCAATTCCGCGTTTTATCTGTCCGAAAACCAGCCGCAGTTCCGGGTCGTGAAAATTTGTCTCGGAAAGCATGCTCGAATCTCGGATATCGAAAAAACATCCAGAGGATACCTTCGTTTGTAATGACTCATACAAATCTTCGTAGATTACGATTCTGACTCCCTGAACTGGGATGTGCGGCAGAAATACAAGTTCGCCGTCACCCCCCTGGCCTTTGTTGACTTTCACGCCAGTTCCAACTTGAGTTTCAGCGCGTTCATAACCTCTGTGCAATGCGCCAATAGAATCGAGGCACAATATCTCCACAAATTTTGCCGGAGTGAAATGTTGTCGAACCGAAGGGCACCTGAATCGAAAATCCATATCCTCGATGAGAAATTTGCCCTCGAATGGGATTTGTCTGATGTATCCAACTAAATCGTTATCATAGACTTGCACGGCACCCAATTTATAGGAAATATCTTCCATATCTCTATCCACTAGAATCACATCCAATTCCCCAATTTTCGTTAAACATCTGCCTAAAAAAATATTTTCTCAATTTTCTTCTTGCAAAGCAGACACCATAATAATAGCATCAAGTTTACTCTATAAAACAATCACGTGAAAGAGAGGCGGTTAGGCGATGTTTATGAGAAGCTGGACTGATTAGGGTTAGATATGCTCATGCAAAAGATGAATGAGTGAAAATTAAGGAGATGGGTAAAGTGAAAAAACGTTTCATTTCTCAAAATACCGTAGGGATCTTGCTTGCTACGTTCCTTGTAGCTATCACAACGTTTCCTGTCTGTGCTGGGAACATCGTATGGGATGGAGATACAGGCAGATTAAAACCCGATCCAATTCCAGGTCACGAAGGTCTAATAGCCTTGTTTCCGCAAGACGACATTTCAAACAACACCGTGACAGTAGACGGGCCACCGCCAGTACAAGTTGTTTATGGAGGGGTTACTGCTGACCCCGGTAAAAGCGTAACGGGCAATACAGTATTGATCTTTGGGGCTGCAGAGATTGAAAGCATCGGCGGAGGGATGGCTATAGGCTCTGTTTCGGACAATCAAGTGAAGATCTCTGGAGGGGATATAGGAGAAGTCTCCGGCGGATTGAGTGTAAGTGATAATTCCACAAACAATAAAGTTTTCGTTGACGGAGGCAATATCGCTGAATTTTTGGTATCGGGAATCGCTTTTGATGGCGATGCCAATGACAACAACGTATCCTTTTCGGCCGGGACGGTTGGCGGATCAATCGCGGGGGGCTTTGTTCACAATAATGGCAACGCAAGGAGGAACAGCGTTGTTTTTTCGGGAGGCAGGGTAGAAGGAGCGGCGCTCCCTTCACCTCTGGATTTTCTAGGGAAAATTGCAATAGCTGGTGGTATTGCAATGCGGTCAGGGGTTTCTGAAAACAATAGCGTAACTATCAGTGGCGGCACGATAAATTCCAATATTTTGGGAGGGCTCAGCATTTGGGTAGACGCTGGCGACGGTGCTTCTACCGGCAACTCCGTCGCCATTTCCGGATCGCCAGAATTTGACGATGAAGTGCTTATTTATGGAGGTGTAAGCTTGCTTCAAGGAGCTGATACCTTTACCGGCAACACTCTCAGCGTGCAAAATTACACAGGTACTGCCGTTGGAGGTATTTCCGACTTCCAGAACTTTAACTTTACTTTACCACAGACTTTGCAAAATGGAGGGGTAGTTCTGAATGTGAAAGGCACTGTATATCTCCAAGATCGAGAAGGCAAAAAAAGTAGCCGTGTCTCTGACATACAGCTTGGTAATAATGTAAATATCGAAATTGGAGACACAATTGTATTGATACAGGCTGATATTTTAGAAGCCGACGTCTTCGAACAAGCTGGACAGAAAGTGGCATATACAGACGACAATGGTAAAACTGTTGAATGGACGCTAGAACTAGATACTATTTCGAGTCCGAATACGCTGAAAGCAACGCTCAACAAAAAAGGTGATCTCCTCCCGTCAAGTAACAGTAGTGGTTGCAATGCAGGTTTTGGTGCTGGAATGCTGATTTTGATCTTGGCATTTGCAACCACTCGAAGGAGGATTGGTTAGCCGCTTGCCCTGTAAAAATGGTGAAAGTGTTGCTCTGGAATATGCAGGAGACGGCAAGAGGATGGGGGATCGCGCGGTCTCTGGATTAACCGCGAATGCGGCAGGCGTTAAAGCCGAACAAAACTATCATATGTGACGTTGATCGGCCTTATGAAGCGGTGGGCCTGCCGTTTCTCTATAGGGCTGTTAGTCTAAGGCAGCCGGAGGCATAAGCCCCTCCGGCTGTCCCTTTACTGTGGCTTGCTTCCGCAACAATCTTGGGTTCGCGTTGGATATTTTTAAGCGTTTGCTTCATGCGCGTATGGTAATTGACATGAGGCCGATAATAAAGTATATTAGAATATATTGATATATTTATGGCGGTGGCTAAATTGACAGCAAAACGTTACGCCGAAATCGGCAAAGAGTGTGTGGCTTGCGGCTGTTGCGCGAAAGTTTGCCCGCGCGGCGCGATTACGATTTACAAAGGAACGCGCGCCGTGTGCGACATCAGCAGGTGCGTAGGATGCGGGAAATGCGCGGACGAATGCCCGGCAAACGTGATTTCGATGTCCCGACCGGAGGCAAGCGCGTGAGAAAACACGCTTATGATTATCTGTGGGTCGCGTCTTTGCTCTATCTGGCGCTTGGCTTTGCCAATATTTTATTCGCCTGGCTGGGGCTGATCTGCTTTTTCATCCCTCTGCTTTTCGCCGTTCTTCGCG
>JAISRQ010000037.1 GCA_031273545.1 Holosporales bacterium | reverse complement strand
GTGCCTGCTCCTGCGGATATGCCTGTTCTCTAGGGTAAGCCTGCTCTTGCCTAAGTGCCTGCTCCTGCTGATATGATGGCGGAACTTGCCCTTGAGGATATGATGACCCCGGCTGACCCCCTACTACAGGTGGAACATCACGAGTACGAATGAACGGAGGAAGCTCTTCCTCGCCTTTTAGATACGGATCATAGACAGAATGGTCAACGCCAATTTCTTGGTCTAAATCACTCGTGTATATGTCAAAAAGACGCTGATTAGGGTTGATTTTTATGTTTAAGTCCCCCTGCTCCGGATACCCTTGTCCCGGCGAACTACGCCGCTTATCCTGATATCCTTGGGGCCGTCCCTGCTCCTGGTATCCCTGAGGACTCCCTTGCTCTGGATAACCAACAGACAACATATCACGCTGATCCGGATACCCTTGTCCCGGTGAAGCACGCCCCTGATCTGGATACCCCTGGGACCTCCCCTGCTCCTGATACCCTGCCGGCGTAGTATCCCGCTGCCCAGCTGTCGCTCTCCCAGGACCATACCCTTGAGCATGCAAATCCCTCCCGGAAGGCGCTCTTCGGCCCTGAAGCAAATCATCCTCTGCCCCGCCTGGACGCATCTGAGTAATCCGATCATATGAAGCGTCCAACTCCGAAAACGACAATTCCCGAAGATTTTCCCTATCCAATGATGGAGTGTTTTTAAACTTGCTTTTCTTGAGTTTCTTGTCCTTAAAAAAACTTACAGTAGGGGACTCCCAAGGATCCACATCGTCACTACTTTCGAAAAAGTAGCCTGAGTCTTTCTCCTTTTGCCCAAACAATCTCATAACCGCCCTTTATAATCGTCATATGCCCATAATCGAATCGTTATCGCATTTCCTCAACAGGCGTAATCCCCAGTAATTCTAATCCATCTCTAAGCACAGTTGCAACTCCGCTCAACAAAAACAGCTTATTCCGCGTCCTGAGCTCGTCGTTCGCATCGATAAAGCGCAATTGCGTCGACTCTTTGCCATGATTCCACAAACTATGAAACTCACCAGCCAAGGCGCACAAATAATTCGTGATCCTGTGTGGTTCCTGGCTAATCGCAGCTTGCTCAATCACTTGCCCCCAGTTAGCTAAACGCCTTATGATGGCGATTTCGTGTACCGAAGTAAGAACATCCACTGGATCCAAGTTCTTTATTGCCTCTTCTGTTAAATCATGGAATGACGCCTTAGCATTACGAAACACTGAGCAAATGCGCGCATGAGCATACTGAACATAAAAAACAGGGTTATCCTGGGATAGTTCCAATACCTTTTGAAAATCAAAATCAAGAACAGTTCCATGATGTCGCGAAATCATCATAAAGCGCGTCGCATCCTTTCCTACGCGCCCGACAATGTCCTCCGAAGTAATAAATGTCCCAGCTCGCTTAGACATTTTTACTGGAACACCGTTTTCGAAAAAATTCACGATTTGAAACAATTTCACGTCGAGCGTCGCTTTTCCATTTGTAATAGCCGCCACAGCCGCCTTTAGCCGCGTTACGTACCCACAATGATCCTCGCCAAGCACATTTATCATCTTCGTAAAGCCGCGCTTGTACTTATCCAGATGATACGCGATATCCCCAGCAAAGTACGTCCACGACCCATCAGACTTACGCAAAGGCCGGTCAACCTCATCCCCATACTTTGTGGAGCGAAACAGCGTTTGCGGGCGCTCTTCCCAGTCATCAATCGGCTTTCCTTTTGGTGGTGCAAGTACTCCGGTATATACGTCGCCATTCTTTTCTAACGTTTCAAGTACTTGTGCTATTTGTCCTGTTAGGGATTTCTCTGATGTATAGCAATCCATAACAACGCCAAGCTCATTCAAGTCTTTGCGAATCAGGTCCATCATCGCGTCTACAGCTAGCTCTCGGAAGGTTGGCATCCATACGCTTTCCTCCTTGCCAAGCCACTTGTCCTTATGTAATGACGCAATGTGCTGGCCTATTGGAATCAAGTAAGCCCCTGGGTATACGTCGCCATCAAACGCATTTGCAGGGAGCGTCTCGCCCAAGGCTTCTGTGTAGCGCAAATATACGGAACGCGCCAAGCAATCAATCTGAGAGCCCGCGTCATTTATGTAATATTCCCTGTAGACCTTATACCCAACTTTGCTGAGGAGGGACGCGATTGTGTCTCCAAGGACGGCGTTCCTCACGTGCCCAGCATGCATTGGCCCTGTAGGATTAGCGGACACGAACTCCACATGTACGGACTCACCATTGGCTAAGTTGCTTTGAGAATAGTTTGCCCCTAAACGAACAATTTCTTTTAATTCATTAGTCCAAACAGCTGGCTTAAGCGTCATATTAATAAACCCTGCACCAGCAATTTCTACGTTAGATATTTCCTCGAATTGGCGTATTTTTTCGGCCAATCGCTCAGCTAAGACGCGCGGAGCTAAGCCGAAAGGTTTACACAAAACCATTGCTGCATTCGTTGAGAGCTCTCCGTGAGCAGGGTCTTTTGAAAGGTCAAGTTGCGCTGCAGAGGCATCAACATCCCCAAGCTCGCGGATTGCTGACTCAATTTTTGCTTTAATGGATTTAATAAGAGACATTTATGACATGAAAGGAATTAGCGACTCTCCTGTAATGTTATTGTAAAGAAGCAAGAGATTCAATAGTTGCGTTGACACATGTCAACACACTTTTGGCTGTGTTCTTTTTATCTCTACTATAGTAACGTGAAGCCGGTTGAGAAGTTTTATAAAGGATAAACAGCGTATGAAAAATATGGTTCCGTTACTAATAGCCCTAGCCAGCACAAACACAGGGAATGCTAACCTGGAGAACAACGTAGGAAACCTACCAATGGCACAACAAAACAACGCACACAACCCTCCTATAAATATTGAAGAGGTACATAACAATGCACCAAACCGTCTCGTTATGGACGAAGTGCTGCTTAGCGCGAATACAACAGAGATGATTCGGCGTATCAATAAAAAATATCGTTATGGAGAAGAGGATATAGAAGTTCTCCTAGAAGCACAGCCAAACGACACGTATAACCTTCCTAGAAATTTTGCGGAGGCACGTCTCGACATACAAGCAACGGTAGACCGTATCACTGCAGATGGAACGCCACTTACTGAGGATGGCGAACGGCAGGTTCTAGTCTTCATGGAAGATCTTGAATATGCTGGCGAGATAACAGACAATGAGGATTTTCCTGCAGACCTACTGAAGGCACATCAAGAGCGGCAAGTAATACTTACCAGTCTCATAGCGGATGGATTACCACTTAGTGCCGAGAATGAAATGTTGTGCCGGTACGTCCCCATCTTTTTGCATTGCTATGCGATTGGAGTGGGTGACAACTGGCTCGACCTATATAAAAGGTGGATGGGTCCGCCACATGCGCAACAGAGGACTGAGGCAGCCCCCCAACCCAGTTCATCATCCAACAACTATTACATGGCAGTGCGATAGGACGACTGGAGTGCAACAGGAGGCGGAATGACCTCCTGAAGCTTACGGCCCTTCCCTGTAGAGTAGCTGCGACACATCTCACTATCCTCATAAGAGCATGCGACACATTTTAATGAATCACCTAAATGAAGCTAAGCCGCTACAAACTTTTACTCTAGATTACTCACCCATGACAATGCTATACTTGAGAAAAGGCGATCACAAACATACACCATAATGAAATCGATTATCCATATTTGTTTCCTACTATTTACACTTTTATTTAATAACGCTTTCGCCACAATTACGCATAAGACGGTTGCGGAAATACTTCCTCAATACAAGGAATATGTCAAAAAAGCTAGAGAATCGTGGAAAGCCCCAGGTGTTGCGATTGCGATAATAGAAAATGGCCAAGTCACATTTATAAGCAACGGAGTTAGTAAAGTTGGAGGAAACGACCCAATCACCGAAGATTCTATTTTCTGTATAATGTCATGTTCCAAGGTCATTACGGTTTCCGTTTTACAAAAATTAGTGGACGAAGGGAAAATATCGCTAGAAGACAAAGTGACCGACTATATTCCGTGGTTCAAAATTGGCGATAAAGAAACTACTGCGAAAGTAAAAGTCAAGCACTTAATCTCCCACTGCATTGGGTTGCCTCCCTTCTCTGGGGATACGTTTTCCCACTTGGATTACTCACAAAAGGAAATCATAGATATCCTCGGCATGATCCCGTTAAAGTACCCCGTTGGAGAAAAATATGGATACCAAAACGTATTTGTAGGAATTGCAGGACTGCTTGTGGAACAAGTAACAGGAAAGTCGCTTGACGTTTTGATGAATGAATATATTTTTGAAAAGCTTGAGATGCAACGTTCCTCTGTGGGGCCAGATCTTCCTGGAATTTGGGCGAGGATACTTCAGTTCTTCAAAAAAGACCGTCAGCAAATGTCTACTGTTTGTGGGCACCGTCGCGTTCACGATCAAGTCGTTGTGTCCAATTCTAAATATCAGTACGTGTTTAGCGGAACGTCCGGCGTCCACTCCTGCACTCGCGATTACATAAAGCTAGTGGCGTGCCTCATAAACGGCGGGGTAATTGAGTTTGGGCCACACAAAGGGGAGCGCCTGTTTTCTGAGCGTGCATGGCAAACAATGTCCTCGCCGCAAATATCCATTGGGCACATTCGCGATGACAATATTCAATTTCCTGTAGTGCGCATGAAAAAGAAGAGTTTTTACTACGGAAACGGCATGTTTGGGATGCAATATGGCGAAAATGAGCGTTTTATCCGTGCATTGTCTCATATGGGGGCTGGAACAGGGTGGCGCAGTATATGGTTCGCAGTCCCCGAGCATAAGGTAGGAATTGTCATTTTTAGTAATTATGGGTCCAATTCGACGAACTTATTGCCAGAGGCGCTGACATATCAATTTTTGGATATGTATTTTGGGTTTTCGGATAATGACTGGAGTGCGGCCATCCTGAAAAAACATTTGCGCACAAAAAAGTTTATCAAAAGTCAGTACGATAGCTATGTGCTTGGCCCAGCAATAAAGTCAAATTTGGTTATCGGAGAATATAAAAACGACTTATACGGAACTTTGTCCGTTAAAGAAAAGAACGATACATTGTGGATAAATTACCGGAAGAGAAATATACCATTAAAGCACATTGGCGGCCCTGTATTCGAACTTGATCCGAACGAGTTGTCTAGTAATTTTTGCGACGACGATTATTGTAACGTCTATTTTGTAACAGATAAAAAGACAGGAACGGTAACCGGAGTAGAAATCAGTCAACTGAGGGAGGGGGATAAGATATTCAAGAAGTAATATCACCTCGTGCTAATTGTAGCCACCAATATTTGATAACTTTTGACAAGGACAATAGGACGCTTACTATTTTTTTACTTAACTTATACAGACCAAAAACGAATACGGACCGAACACTAAATAATCGCAAGCGTTTACTGTGTTACAAAGCCCGTAATATTTTGGGGAGTGGCTATAGAATCCGTTCGCATTGTTATCTTTTGCTAAGATTTTTACATCAAATAACATGCAAACAGGCTCTACATATTCATAGTTTGAAAGAAATCGTCGTTAGACTTGGTTAGCCGAATCTTATCCAACAAAAACTCCATAGATTCCGTAGTTCCCATAGGGTTAAGTAACCGCCGCAGCACCCACATCTTCGACAGATCAGCCTTGGATACCAGCAACTCCTCCTTACGCGTTCCAGATTTATTTATGTCAATCGCAGGGAACGTACGCTTATCAGACAGCTTACGATCCAGCACAATTTCCGCATTACCTGTCCCCTTGAATTCTTCAAAGATCACATCGTCCATGCGCGACCCTGTATCAATGAGCGCAGTAGCTATTATCGTAAGCGACCCTCCATTCTCGATATTTCTTGCTGCACCAAAGAAGCGTTTCGGCTTGTGCAGTGCGTTCGCATCCACTCCGCCCGTCAGAACCTTCCCCGACGACGGAATCACCGTGTTGTACGCCCTAGCTAGCCTCGTAATGGAGTCCAGCAAAATAACCACGTCGTTCCCGTGCTCAACAAGCCGTTTCGCCTTTTCGAGGACCATCTCCATTACCTGTACATGTCTCACCGCGGGCTCATCGAATGTGGAGCTAATCACCTCCCCCTTCACAGAACGCGCCATGTCTGTTACCTCTTCTGGGCGTTCGCCAATTAGCAACACCATCAGCAACGCCTCAGGGTGATTCACCGCGATCGAGTGAGCCAAACACTGCAGCATCACCGTTTTCCCAGTTCTAGGCGGAGCAACAATCAAGGCGCGCTGCCCCTTGCCTAATGGGGATACCAACTCAATTATCCGAGCAGTAAAATCCTTGTTGTTCTTCTCTTTGGGGGACTGTTCAACCTCCAAGCGAAGCTTTTCTGTCGGGTAAAGTGGCGTAAGATTGTCAAAGTTCGCCCTATGGAACGTTTTATCTGGGGCTTCAAAATTAATTTTGGCCACCTTCAACATTGCAAAATAGCGCTCATTATCCCGTGGCGCGCTCACTTCGCCTTCCACCGTATCGCCGGTCCGCAGTCCAAATTTCTTTATACATTGCGGCGAAACGTATATGTCGTCTGGGCCCGGAAGATAATTCGCCTCTGGGGCTCGCAAAAAGCCAAAACCGTCAGGTAGCATTTCTAGCACGCCTTCGCCAAAAATGGTTTCTCCCTTTTCGGCTATTTTCTTTAACAGAACAAATGTTAGCTCTTGACGTCGTAACGTTGCTGCATTTTCAATATCATACTCGCGAGATATTGCTATTAATTCAGAAAGGTTTTTTCCCTTCAAATCCTTTAAATTCATAGTTTCCTTTTGATTGGGTACGCGTGCGGAGAGAACATTTAGGACATGTCATGAGAGCATGCTCGGACATGCTAGAAATTCTCCCACGCACGAGAGATAGAAAAAAAAACGTTTGGTGCGCCCGAGAGGACTCGAACCCCTAATCTTCAGATCCGTAGTCTGACGCTCTATCCAATTGGGCTACGGGCGCTTCGCATATTAACCATATGAAATTTTGAAAGATTGTGCAACGTCATTTATGCGGTAAAACAGAGATGCCTGTCGTTTTTATCCATTTATGATAATAATTAACAAAGCGTAAACATAAATTTGGATAGCCATGGTTAACATTTCTGTAACAACAACGGCGCTTGATAAAATTGGTGAACTACTGCAAGAACAGCAACCATCCCCAGTCGGAGTTCGGATTTTCGTATACCAAGATGAAACTGGAGTGAATCATAACATGAGCTTCACTAACGACATAAGTACTACGGATGAAGTCTTTGATGTTGGGGGCATTACGTTTATTGCAGACGTGAATTCGTCAATGTTTTTAAACAACATTGTTTTGGATTTTGTCACAGTTGGGCTAAGTAGCGGTTTTGTTTTTCAGAACGAGTGCGCTACCCGAAGTTGTTTGACCTGTAATGGAATGTGCCGCAAGCAATAATTCGGCACTTTTCGCCCCTAAAATCAGCATTTTCCCCCGAAATTTGCGAAAAAGGCACCATTTTATCGAGATTGGCACCAAAGACACAGCTATCCCGGGATCAGCTTATACCGCGCCGACTGTCCCCGGGATTGGCACAGGATGCATTCCCCCCGGGGTTAGCTCAATACATGCCACTTCCCCCGAGGTTGATTCATCAGACACCATTTATTCCAGGATTTCCGTCGAATACCCACCAATCCCCCCAGGGTTAGCTCAATTTGCGCCTACTGCCCCGGAATTGGCACAGGAACCTGAACAGGCCCATACGCCGGCGGGGTGTAAGATTCCTCGAACCGCTGTGGCATCTGCATCGCTGGTTGAGATGGGTACCTCATCAAAAAGTAATCCCCTTGTGGAAGGTCTATCATCTCAGGAGCCCCAGAAGAAGGATCATGCCTCACAATAAAATATTTACTCCTCGAAGGAAGGCACATCGCCTGCTGATTACAAGATCTTACATTAGCAGCAACAGGTGCAGGATTATTAGAAAATTGCATACCAGGCTGATAGGCGTATTGACCCGCCTCATTGTAGCCGGAAGCCAAATTCTCTCCATCAGTTCCGTTGCCCGCGTAGGGTCGTTGCGCGGAGGCTCCCGCTTGCGCCGCATCCTTCATAGCTTTAGCGACCGCCTCTTCGGCTTTTTTGTCTTTTTTGCTATTTTTATCCTTCTTCCCATTTTTACCATTCGCAACATTCTCCTTAGGAACATCCACAGCCACAGAATCAAATTCTGGACGATAAGGCCGAACTGGACGCCCTCCGTTTGTAGGTAAAGGCGCAGGAGGCGGATATGCTCCAGGTTGAGCATATAGCGGCTGCGGATTTCCATAAGGATCTTGCCCGTACGATTGCCCATAGACGTTACCATAAGGGTCCTGTTGCAACTGCCCATAGGGATCCTGCTGCAACTGCCCATAGGGATCCTGCTGCACATAAGGGTTCCCGTAAGGGTCCTGTCCATATGCGTTTCCATAAGGATCTTGTTGCACGACTGGTTGCCCATAAACATTGCCATAAGGGTCCTGTTGCAGCTGCCCATAGACTTGCCCAGAAGGATCCAGCTGTCCATACGGACTCTGCTGTGGGGCCGGAGCATACTGAGGTGCCGGAGCATACGCTTGCGGGGGCGGGTTGTTTCGTTCGACATACCCGCCATTCGGACGCGCCTGCGCCCCACCATTGCCTCTTTGGTCTCCATTTGACGCGTTTAGTGCCGGCTGTTCACCACTGTTAGTTATCCCGTCTTTCACTTTACTAACGATATTCCCAAGAAGGTTCGAAGCAAAATCGGACAACGAGTCTGTTTTTGAGTCCTCTGATTTTTTTGAGGAAGGCGCAGCTTTCTCTTTCGTCGCTGGCTGCTGATACTGCGGCTGGTACTGAGGTTGATACTGCGGTGGCGGCGCCTGCTGATATTGCGGGGGCGGCGCCTGTTGGTACTGCGGAGTGGGCATTGGAGGTTGGTACATTTGCTGCTGTGCTAACGCTTGTTGTTGTTGTGCCAAAGCCAGTTGATACGCTATATACGGGTCGTATGCAAAAGCATGTCTCCCGGAGATAATGAATAACAGCAAAGCGCTTAGCCAGATGACTGACTCGCTCTGCTTTACTAACTTTTTATTCGCGCTATTCATTCTTAGAACTTACTATCTAACTCTACTGTACACTTCAATTATTTCAGAATAAAGTATAAGGAATCGTTAATTTCACAATTTTTTTTAATTCAACAGATTATTGATTATTATTATGCAAGCGCCTTTATATTAATTTTTAGGATATACGTAATAGAATGCTGTATTATACAAACATTATAATTCACAAAAATAAGCAAATATATAAAAAGTAATAAATGATATTTTGCCTAAACGAATGTACATAATAAAGGATAAAACCGCACTAACTCCCCAATTTTCACACGGAAAGACTAGGAAAATTGGAGCGGGTGAGGAGAATCGGACTCCCGTCTTAAGCTTGGGAAGCTTCTGCTCTACCATTGAGCTACACCCGCATATACTAGAATCCAACAAAAGACGCCGACAAAAAAACAAGGATCAATATATCCGTTAATCCAAAAACTCGGCACCCACTTGAGGATTGTGCGTATGCATAACTTTTAGCGTAAAATACACCTCTTTGACAACCTCCTTTTTTTTACATGTTCGGTTTTTAATTGACTTAAGAACCTGCTCCCTCCGGAGGCATCCAAAGATTGCGACTGAGAAATCAAAGAATCGTAAAAGTTCGCTCTCCGAAAAGGTCCATAATCTTTTGATGAGAATGAATAATAGCACACCATTAACCCCCTTTACTGACCCTGGTCGTAGCAGATCTTTAGCAGTGTTTCGACTACAGCCTGTACGCCATCCCGACTTGCAGCAGATATCCAGAAAAAATTGTTTTTTCTCATTTTTTTGAATTTTTTTGAAAGATCTGCAGCTATTTCATCCGAAACAAGCTCCCTTTTGTTTAAGGCAATGACCTCAGGCTTGGCTGCAAGTGCTGGGTTATATTCGTAAAGCTCGTTGCGCACTGTTTGGTATGCGCCGAGAGGGTCGTCTTGGGCGGCGTCAATCATATGAAGCAATACTCGACAGCGTTCAGTATGTTTCAAGAATTTATGCCCAAGCCCACGTCCTAGGCTTGCTTCGCTAATTAATCCTGGTAAATCCGCAATAACGAATTCCTTGTCAAAGCAATAAACCACCCCAAGTTGGGGGTGTAGCGTAGTAAATGGGTAATTCGCAATCTTTGGCTTTGTGCGGCTCACTGCTTGCAAAAATGTGGACTTCCCTGCGTTTGGCAGCCCAACAATCCCCACATCCGCGATTAGCTTCAGCTTCAAACGAATCCACTTCTCTTCTCCTGGCCAGCCTGGGTCAGCGCGCCGTGGAGCCTGATTCACGGACGTCTTGTAATGTTCGTTCCCGAAGCCGCCATCCCCTCCGCGCAGCAAGCAAAACTTCGCCCCAGGAGAATCCATATCCACAATCAACGTTTCGTCGTCGTCTTCAAATATTTGTGTTCCAACTGGCACTTTTAACGTTATTGACGCGCCGCCGGCTCCTGTGCGGTTATATCCTTCGCCTCCGTGCCCTCGCTCTGCCTTAAAATGCTGTTGGTAACGGTAATCAATCAGCGTGTTAAGGTTGTCCACAGCCTCGACCAATATATCGCCGCCACGTCCGCCGTCTCCGCCATTTGGACCACCGTATTCTATGAATTTTTCTCTCCGAAAGCTTAGGCATCCGTTTCCACCGTCGCCGGACTTTATAAATATTTTGGCTTCGTCTAAGAATTTCATGTGAAACAACGACTAAAATAAGTAAGTGACTATATCTCTGTAGCACTTAAATATGAGAGTTGCAATCTTAAGCACGTGCTTATCCAGGGCTGGCGCATGAAGAAAAGAGCAGCAAATTCAAGCTATTCGCGACGGCAGCACGATTTCGTGGAGTTTGAATATTTAAATCGTCTGCTTTTATTCGTGAAATGGCCCCATTTTTTACGAAATTAATGCATTTCTCAGCGTTTTTACCATATAATTGCAAGTATGCGGTGTGGTTGGTGTAAGCGATTTGAACAATGGAAAAAGGAATTGAATCAAATGTAGACTTTTCGCCAACAGATGACTTGTTATTTAAATTAATCTTTAGCGACAAACGCTGTGAACATTTGCTAATTCATCTGCTGAATAGCGTTTTGGATTCTAAAAATAACCCGGTAACAGAAGTCCACATTGAAAACACGGAAGTTGTGCCTGATGTTTTTGACGGACGGGGTGTTCGCTTGGATGTATGTGCGAAGACGGAGGACGGACGCCTTTGTGATATAGAAATCCAAAAGGCTGACAAGGGAAATATGTTCGAACGTTCGCTGTTTTATTGGGCGAGGCTATTCTCTCGGCGGTTGAACAAAAACGATAGTTTTGGAAAATTACGACAAACAATATGTATCAATATTCTAGAGTTTAATCTTTTTAAAGACAAAGATGAGTATTGGAATACGTATCACATCACAAATGATCGGAATGGAACGAGATATAAATCAGATTTACTTGAACTCCATTTTATAGAAATGGGAAAAATGCATGGATTTAGTAAGGACTGCCCATTGACTTTGTGGGTAGAGTACTTAAAGAATC
>JAISRQ010000006.1 GCA_031273545.1 Holosporales bacterium | reverse complement strand
TTTAAAGTCTCAAAAAAACCCTTTATACGAGGATTTTGCATTAGTACATCAAAACTTTTGCGTCCTTCTGGTGAATAATCAATAGGTCTAGGGTTTTTTCTCAGAAGTTGTTCAAACTTTCCATTCGGATCAATGGACAAACTAACCGCTATATCGCCAGAACAACTTGTTATAAAGAATTCCACAGCACTAAGTTTATCCTCCGCAGAAAGCACTTCATTGGAGTCGATTAATTCAACTATTTTGAGAGCCAATTCTATGGGAACAACAGGACTACAAATACGCGTACTGTTGCTATCATCTGCGAATTGATACGTTTCGATCGCAGATGATAGCTCGGAGATATATGTCGCCGCGCAATTAGGTTCGTACTGAGATCCTAAGCTAAGAATAGCGTACTTTAATATGATAAAAATGAACGGGGTTTGAGCGCCATTATCACCTAAAGTTTTGCCGCTGAGGACTTTGTCCAGGAAATCTGCCAGCATACGAGCATCTTCATATGCCGTAAAAGTTCTATCGCGAACTTTTAACAAATCGCATGCTAAACGTGGGTAAACCGAACGAAATTCGCTCGACCTAATAGGCGCAATAAAAAACCTGAGACATTTATCGATTGGGTTTTCTCCCTCTGCTATAAATATTTCCAACTTTTGTATAAATTCGAAGTTCCAATACTCCATAGAGAAAGCCTGCAAGCCTCCCAATAAACAGCTGGCCACCCCAAACGCACAAAATTTAGATTTATTTAATGTCATACCCTTCCTCCTAAAAAGACATATCGTTCTTCCTGTATGCCTTGCGACAGCATACCCGCATTATTATTTTGCACCAAAACATCAAATCGTTTCAAAGTTTCTTCCTACGTTATTTGTTATGGAACCTGTTGAAACAGATTACGTCCCCCTGTTCACATACTCTTCACACCAAGACAAGCATTCCTCTAAATTAGGACGCCCCTCGTTTTCGCACCACCATTTCTTACATTGCGTGAGAATAGCTCCAAACTTTGGCCCAGGCTTGAACCCGGCACGAATCAGATCTTGCCCTGAAAGCGGAAACTTAGGAAATGGGACCGAAAAAATACTTGCGAGCCCATCTGCATTACCGTTCCAGTCTCCCAGCGAAGAACACACATCCCCCTTCGCCAAACGCAGGTATACCCATCCCCTTGCCACGCCGTCGCCGTGTTTATAGCGAACCTTAAACAAATTAGCATTAGACAAACAAGTATCCTTCACAGCAGACATCGCCTCTATGTACCCCAACTGTTTCTTCGACAGCTTCAATTTGCGCTTAAAAACGCCAGAATCACACGGATAAAGTGCAAATAATCGCAATAAAGGAGTAAATTCATAACCTGTGTCCAGAATCAGATTTTTTGCATAATCAAAATCTGGCTTTTTACCAAATATCACTAAGAATACCTCACCCATCATCCGGAGGACATCCACAGAGTGCGGTTCTGCTAAAATCTTCAGTAGTTCTGATTGTACCCGTTCCATGGACAATTTTTCAACACAAGCGACATGCGCCCTCACGGCTTGCGCGGAGCCCTCGTCAACCTCACGCCCCAACCGAATAAGAAACCTATAATACCTCAATATTCGTAAGTAATCTTCTTTAATGCGCTGAACTGGATCCCCAACAAAACGCACAATGCCATGCTTTAAATCGTGTATTCCGCCGAAGTAATCATAGATATTCCCATCTCTATCTAAGTACAGTGCATTAATTGTAAAGTCTCGCCGAGCCGCATCTTGCTTCCAATCATCTGTGTACTTTACTTTGGCGTGACGTCCATCAGTCTCGACGTCCTTTCGCAATGACGTTAATTCGAATGGGGTACCGTTTTCAATTACGGTTATCGTGCCGTGTTCTATCCCTGAGGAGATGACCTCTTTTCCGGCCTTTTCGAATATTTCCTTCACCTTTTCTGGGGGGGCATTCACTGCAATGTCGATATCTGCGATGGGTTTTCCGAGAATCGTATCGCGAACGCACCCTCCAACAAGACGCCCCTCATACTCGTTTGCAGCAAGTATGTCTAGGATACGGGATGCCTTGAACCGAATATCAGCAGATGCTAACTTAATATCATCAGAAAGCGGAACTCCAGGCACGTTTGAAGGCGACGCCTCATGCTCCCCTGGAAGTGTTTTCCCCTCGCCAACAAATCTTTCAAGCTTTTGCAAATCACAGCAACGCCGACTATCTATAGAAAAAGCCTGCAAGCATCCCCATAAACAACTGGCCACCCCGAAAGTACAAACTTCAGCTCTATTCAATGTCATAGTATTTCCTTATACAAGATGATGTTATTTTTCCTTTCCCAAGTATAGTACTAATACTTTCACGACGTCAATAAGAGGGATCCAAACATAACTTGCTGGACGTCCTCAGGAGGGAACCTTGCCCCCCAACCTGAGAATCACTCCCTTTGTGACACATATCAATGACGAAGCATTCCACACGCAGTAAGCCCGAGTTCATCTGTGGTGTATTGGTGAAGTTCTTCTTTTAAAGTCTCAAAGAAAGCCCTTATACGAGGATTCTGTATTAGTACCTCAAAATCTTTGCGTCCTTTTGATGAAAAATCAAAGGGCTTACGGCTTTTTCTCAGAAATTTTTCAAAATCTCCATTAGGATCAATGGACAAACTAACCGCTATATCGCCAGAACGACTCATTAAGAAGAACTCCACAGCGCTCAGTTTATCCTCCGCAGAAAGCACTTCGTTGGAGTCGATTAATTCAACTATCTTGAGGGCCAATTCTATGGGAACGACAGGATGACCAGAACGCGTACTGTTATTACAATCTGCATCTTTAAGTGTTTCAATCGCAGGTGAAAGCTCGGAGATATATGCCGCCGCGCAATTAGGTTCGTACTGAGATCCTAAACTGAGAAGAACGTACTTGAATATGTTAAAAATGAACGGGGCGTGAGCACCATTATCCCCTAAAGTTTGGCCGCGAAGGACTTGATCTAAGAAACCTGCTAATGCACGAGCATCTTCAGATATAGCAATAGTTTTACCGCGAACTTTTAACAAATCGCATGCTAAACGTGGGTAAACCGAACGAAAGTCGCTCGGACTAATGGGCGCAATAAAAAACCTGAGACATTTATCAATTGGAGTATCTCCTTCTTTTACGAATTGCTCCACCTCTCGCATAAGGTTGGATGGCCAATGGTCAATAGAAAAAGCTTGCGAGCATCCCCATAAACAGCTGGCAAAACCAAATGCACAAAATTTAGACTTATTTAACATAGCACTACTCCTCTGGTTCAAAAACATACTCACTCTATACTCTTCTGTATACATTCTATTATAGCATAATTATTTTACAGATTTACAGATTTCCCAAAGCGTCGTCAAAATTTCTGCCGACGTAATTTGTTGTGGCACCGCCTAAAACAGATCGCGCTCCCTATGCACATCCTCTCTACACCAAGACAAGCACTCCTCTAATTCAGGGCGCCCCTCGTTTTCGCACCACCATTCCTCACATCGCGCGAGGATGCCTCCAAGCTTTGGCCCAGGCTCGAACCCGACATCAAGCAGGTCTTGCCCTGAAAGCGGAAACTCAGGAAATGGGACCGAAAAAATACTTGCAAGCGCGTCTACCTCACCGTTCCAGTCTCCCAGCAAAGAACACAGCTCATCCCCATTCGCCAAACGCACGTAAACCCACCCCATTGCCACGTCGTCGCCGTGTTTATAGCGAACCTTAAACAAATTGACCTTAGACAAGCAAGTATCCTTCACCTCAGACATCGCCTCTATGTACCTTAACTGTTTTTTTGACAGCTTCAATTTACGTCTAAAAACGTCAGAATCACGCGGATAAAGTGCAAATAATCGCAATAAAGGGGGAATTTCAGGACTTGTGCCCCGAATCAGCCTATCTGCATAATCAAAATCTGGCTCTTTACCAAATATCACAACGAGGACCTCACTCATCATCCGCAGGACATCCATAGGGCGCGGTTCTGATAAAATCTTCAGTAGTTCGGACTGTACCCGTTCCATGGACAACTTACTAACACAAGCGGCGTGCTCCCTCACGGCTTGCGCGGAACCGTCGTCAACCTCGCGCCCGAAACGAAGAAAAAATCTGTAATACCTTAAGATTCGCAAGTAATCTTCTTTAATGCGCTGAACTTGGTTCCCAACAAAACGCACAATTCCATGCTTTAAATCATGTATTCCGCCAAAGTAATCGTATATATTCCCATTTCTATCTAAGTATAATGCATTAATTGTAAAGTCTCTCCGAGCCGCATCTTGCTCCCAAGCGTCCGTGTACTCTACTGTGGCGTGACGTCCATCAGTCGCGACGTCCTTTCGCAATGATGTTAATTCAAAGGGGACGCCGCCTGCAATTACGGTTACTGTGCCGTGGCTTATCCCTGTGGGGATGACCTTTAGCCCGGCTTTTTCGAATATGCTAGCCACTTCATCTGGAGGAGCATTCACCGCGATGTCGATATCTGCGCTAGGTTTTCCGAGAATTGTATCGCGAACGCACCCTCCAACAAGGCGCCCCTCACGTCCGTTTTTGGCAAGTATGTCTAGGATAGGGGATGCCTTGGACCGAATCTCAACAGATGCATCGGTAATATCACAAAAAAGCGAGGCTCCGGGCGTGTCCGAAGGCGAAGCTCCGGGCGTGTCCGAAGGCGAAGCTCCGTGGGCATTCGAAAGCGCCCCCTCGGGCTCTTTTAAAGGCAGGACCTTGTAAGCGTCCGAAAGCGAAGCTCCAGGCGAATTCGACGGCGAGGCAGAATACCCCGCTGGAAGTGTCTTCCGTTCATTCACAATTTCCGCCTCCTAGTACAGGAAAAAGTACGATACTGCAATCATCACTGGCAGCAAAATAGCACAAGACCACGCCATATACCCAAAGAAAGACGGCATATGCACACCATATTGCTTTGCAATAGACGTTACCATGAAGTTCGGCGCATTTCCTATGTACGTCATTGCGCCCATAAAGACAGACCCAGCAGAGATCGCGGTTAATATACGAGAGTGTTCTGTCATTAAAGCAAGAGCATCCCCCCCTGCCATTTTGAAGAACACTACATATGTTGGCGCGTTATCCAAAAAGGCAGAAAAAGGGCTCACAAACCAAAAGTACCAAAATGGTGCGTGAGCTGTACTTCCGAGCATATTGCGGATTGGAACAAAAAATTCGTGCCCGCCTTTTAGCATCACCGCGATTGGGGCCATTGTTATAAATATTGCAATAAAGTACCTTGCCACTTCGCTGAGGGGAGCCCAAGATATTTTGTGGCCGTGTAGGTGCTCGCCTGCGCTATGTCCTGCCTCATATGAATCGCCATGTGCATGCTCGCCTATGCAATACCCTGCGCCGCCGTGGAGGTGCTCACCTGCGCCACTCCCCGCGTCATGCGAATGTTCGCTTAGGTTATGCGCGGCTCCTTCTCCCTCGTGCAAATGCTTACTCCGGCGCAAAGTACGTCTCCTGTATACAATAGACACAACAGATATAAGGATTAACCCCACATCCCTGAATAACCCCTTATAATGAACAGATGTACCAAATACTGAAAACGCTTCCTTTTTAGAAAGCAATCCTGCCCCTGCAACTAGTACTGCAACAACAATCATGAGCGCAATGTCCAGGTATCCGCCAATTTCTACGCCCATTTTCCAAGAAGATGCTACGTTTTTGGTATTACAAAGGCCAGCATCCTCCTTTTGACCGTCATTTGCCTGGTTACATTCTCTGCGTAAAAACCATTTATCTAACACGACATAAACAAGTATTAACGTCGTAGAAATAACTAAAAATAACGGAAACATGTGCTTTGCTGTCCACAAAAAATTTACGCCCTTCAAGTACCCTAAAAACAAGGGCGGATCCCCAAAAGGGAGTAAGCAGCCTCCAATATTTGACACGAGAAATATGAAAAATATAACGGTGTGGACCTTGTATTTCCTTGCTTTGTTCACTTCAAGCATTGGACGCAGCAACAGCATTGAAGTTCCCGTTGTCCCAATTAAGTTGGAAAGGAGCTCGCCAACAAGGAGGATTGCGACGTTCACTCCTGTCGTCCCAGATTTATTTATGCGAATGTGTATTCCGCTGCTTATTATGTATAGTGCGCCGATAAGGATAATAAACGGAAGGTATTCCTTAAATAGAATCCCGGAAACTAAGTGCCCAGTCGCGTTTCCGCCTATGCTGTCGAAGCAAAGCCACGTAGACATCATGGTCCATATGATCAGGATCGTGTTGTCGTACTTATGCCAGAAGGCAGGAATCAAAAGCGGAGCCAACGCAATAGACAAGAGCACCCCAAGGAACGGAATAGTTGTACTAAGCGGAGGCATTGCATTGGAGGCGTGCGCAGAGGATGGAAATAGTATAAACAGCAAAAGTAGCTTTACTACTGTGCAGCGTGACCCCAAAAGGTTGCGAACCAGGAATCGAAGAATAGTTGGCCCTTCGTTTTGCATTATTTGCGGCTCCCAGGGTATCGGGCCTGGATTTTCGCTGCGACTTACTGTATTCATAATTACCTAATTCAATATTACTGTAACAATAAAGTATTACAACTTTACCTTCTCTGCTAATCACTAGTATAATATAGTCTACTATCAGTGTATACCCCCTCTTGCACTACGAGAACCAAGTAAAGAACTTTATAACACACATTTTCATTAATGTATCATTTGTTGTGTTTTTGCTCGTTTTCTGTAACTTTCGAAAAAGCAGATTTTTCATTTACGGCTCACTATGACCATTGTAGCAATAATGGGCGGAACTAAGGCATAAAAACATGCACCCGGGGCCCCCAAAGATTACGAGTTATAATGTTAAAAATAGGCACTTGCTCACACACAAAATCCGTAATCTCTTGGGGAAGGGACACCCGGGGTCCCCAAAGATTACGAGTTATAATATGAAAAATAGACGATAAAAAGTTAAAGAATAATAAATTGGGTTAATGTTGGTTTTAAGACAATTTTTCGCATTAACACCCCATTAATTTTTTTTAGATAGACTAGATGGCGGTGGTTGGAGCCTCCTCACATTGCGATTCCGCACAACGAAAGCTTGCGCCGTCCCTCAGCCGCGCGCGACCTGCCCATGACAATGTTGCTTCGCATATTTCTCAAACGCTTCTAAACAATCGAACCGCTTAACCGTCCACTCCGTAGGAAACACTACCTTACCCGAGTCAATCAAGTTAATGCTAAGATAATCATATCCTCTATCCAGAAGAAAAAATCCCTCTTCTATTCCTGCGTTATATTCCTCTATATCTTCGTGTCCTAGGATCAACTTTCCCTTTATTAAAAATGGTTTTAACACATCCATTTGTTGTACGTTTGAGATTCGGCACATACATTCCTCATCAATAGAAACGATCCCATTCGTTATAAAAGGCTCACTTAAGTCCATATAGCCTGTCCCTCTCACATAAACGTTTCCAGACTCGCTTGAAGCTTCAATACAATAAGCGCTGTTGCAACACTCGCTTGCCAAAAGATAAAGCAACGATAAACAAATTTTAGTTGCAGACATAAATTTTCCGTAAATAAAAATTCCACATGCGCAAACTGTTGCATATGTAGCTTTCCTTGTCACTCTGGGCCCCCAAAGATTGCAGCCCGAAAATCGAAGGATCACGCGCGTTTGCCTTGCTCAAAAATGCTCCGTAATCTTTTGATGCGTGGGTATAAATTAAGGCTCAGCATTTTTTTTATAAGCCTCCCCCTGTTTGATGAAGAAGCCGACCTTGATGATTTCGATTAAAAAAAATATAATCGTTACTTTAAGGAAGCATGAACCGATCGTATGGACATAAAAAAAGTTCCTCTTCAGATATGGATAATTGGCGTATCATCCATGCTCATCACTTCGTCTGCAGCGATGTTTTTCGGCGTGTTTGGCCTGTTTCTTGCCAGCCTCGGCGTCACGACTGCGAACATTGGAATAATCGAAGGAATACTCGAAGGCGCGGGCTACGTCCTAAAAGTTGCATCCGGCGTAGCAAGCGACTATCTAAAAAAACGTAAATTAATTTTTGCAATGGGTTCTTTTTGTACCGCAATATCAAAAGTCATAGTCGCCCTGTTTGCGTCGTCGTCAATTGTCATTGTGGGACGAATACTTGACCGTATAGGAAACGGCCTACAAGCCACGCCTCGAGACGCATTCGTGGGGGATTATGCCCCGCGCCAAATAGTCGGCACATGCTTTGGGGTCCGCCAATGTTTGGGAACAATTGGGTCCGTTCTCGGCATATTGATAGTGTCCATACTTCTAAAAAACTGCAACGATGATTTTCGCTTTATATTTACAGCAGCAAGTATTCCAGCTGTACTTGCTTTTATCATTATTGTGTTTTGCGTTCATGATGCAAAAAAACCTCCCCTTCAGGATACACACAAATTAAAAATAAAAATCTCAAAGTTCGCATTTAAGGATGTATTTAAACTCGAACGCGCGTATTGGATGTTGATGTGCATTGTCGCAATTTTTATGTCATGCCGCATGAGTGAAACGCTGATCATGCTTTATGCGAAAAAGTCGTTCGCGCTAGATAATAATGCAACAACGAAAATTATGCTGGTGTACAATATATTTGCCGCAATTGCAGCGTATATAACCGGACGCTTAGCTGACAAAGTTGACTCAAATAAGCTGATGATTCACGGCGCAATTGCAACTTTCCTATCTACAATAATAATGGCATTCGCAACGAGTTATACGATATTCCTGGTCGGAACTTCCCTTTGGGGATTACAAATAGGACTAATGCAAAATATTTTTTGCGCAAAAATTTCAAAGATCGTTCCACCAGAATTAAAAGGCACGGGCTTCGGATTTTTCTATTTAATAACGGCCATGAGCCTTTTATTAGCAAATGTTATATGCGGCAAATTAATTAACTGTGGCCCTCATGCGTTTATTTACTGCGCAGCCGTCAGTACACTTAGTTGCTTGGTCGTTGCTGTGTTTAAGCGAGTCTAATATACAGAACGCGCATGGGAAGGAATTTGGATCTATACTCAAACGCGATCAAATACCGGGTTTTTATTGCGAGTAAAAACGAACGCGACTTCAATGAAACACTCGTCTTTATTGTCATCGCGGAAATCCATGGTTTGATCGCGTTTGAGTA
>JAISRQ010000002.1 GCA_031273545.1 Holosporales bacterium | reverse complement strand
CCTAATACCTTGCCTCACCCGCAAAAATAGATTCCAACTCCCGCCAAAAATACAGTATAAGTGAACATGTGTGTGTCTCAGAATATAAGCATCATGACAAAATTGACTCGGTTCCTCCTCCCCAAAAAAAGAATGCAGGCTGTCCCACACAATAACGCCTCGCTCGGTCAAGCTATCTTGCCTGCCTCCCTTGGGGGGCATTGTGCGCCCTCACTCCGCAAAAGATTACAGACTTTTAGGGAGAACAAACGCTTACGATTCTGTTCGGCAATCTTTGGGGAGCCCGGTGTCCTTTCTGTCCTTTTTGGGATTTTTACCTTGACGCAATGTGATTTTGCGTCGCTTTCTGCGGCTGATTTTACAAAAGCAACCAGGGTTCTCATTACCCAAGGACACGTTAAACCAGAGCCCGTAGCTTTCGTTGCTCCGTTTGGAGAGACGCAGCCGGCAAATGAAATAGGAGAGCAGTTTATTGGTGTGGTGCGCCAGGACCTGTGCAGCTGTGGCTTGTTTATTGCGTCCAACCCGTCGTCGTTCGTACAGGATGCCAAAACCCTTGCCGTAAACGAACCCAGGATGCAAGATTGGCGCTTGATCAAGTCTAGGTTCCTGATGTGCGGAAGTGCTCAGCAAGAGGGACGTGGCGTAAAGTTAAATATTCGCGTGTATGATGTCAACCGGGGATTTAAGATATTGGCTTTTTCTGTGGTTGTATTTAAAGAAACGTTAAGAACCGCAGCACACATGGCCGCAGACCAGATCTATACGCGCCTAACAGGGGAATCTGGAATGTTTAATACGCAAATCGCATACGTGGAAACAGTACCTCCATTTACGAAAAATCGGAAAAGAATTACACATTTTCGCAAATTAAAGATCGTAGACCAAGATGGCGCAAACGACCGCGAATTGACGGATGGCTCTAACCTTGTTATGACCCCACGCTTTTCTCCGGATGGGAAAACAATTGCCTACCTTGCGTTCAAAGAAGAAGGACAAGGCAAGCAAAAGAGGCCTGTGGCGCATGTTTATCTTTTGGATGTTGCAACAAAGCGGCAGCGTGCCCTTTTGACGTCGGAGCATTTTGATGCAATCTCTCGGGCCAACGGGGGAGGGCATGTTTCTATGACGTACGCGCCTAGGTTTTCGCCTGATGGGCACTCTGTTTGCTTTTCGTTGATTGTATCTGGAAAGAGCGCAATTTATTCGATGAATATAGTCGATGGACGAATTCGGCGCTTGACAAACCACATGGCGATCGACACGTCTCCTGCCTATTCGCCGGATGGACGCTCGATTGTGTTTACCTCAGACAGATCTGGTCGAGAGAAAATATATATAATGAACGCAGATGGAACCAATGTTCGCAGAGTAACCCAAGGGGATGGCAAGTATTCTCAGCCTGTGTATTCTCCACGGGGAGACTTTATTGCGTTTGCGAAACAAGTCGGGAATCAATTTTTTATAGGAGTGATTCGCCCGAATGGGACAGAAGAGCGGCTGATTGTGCAGGGATATTTGGCGGAAGATCCAAGCTGGTCGCCAAATGGGCGCTATATCGTTTTTATATGGCAGGACCGCCCTGGGCGTGCGCAGACGATATGTAAGGTAGATTTGACGGGGTTTTTTATGCAGAAGATGAATACGGCTCATGAGGCGAAGGATTGCTCGTGGTCGCCGTTGTTTAAGTGATAAATTGGATTTTGAAGGAGGAAAATGTGGAGGTCCACCCCCAACCACCACCTTATACCCTACCAGAAAAAGGTTAAGAAATAATGAAAACAATGAATGAGGTTTTTGACTTAAATGTCGGCGTTAATGGCCTGTTAACTTTTTTATGTTAGGATAAAAGGTGGTGGTTGGGGATGGGATGGAAGAGCCTCATTTTTTGCCCACAGGTTGTCCCCAATCCCCAAATGATTGCGGTTTTTTCTGGAAGTCAAAACACTTACCTGTTTTTCATCTTTTTTCCCACAATTTTTTGGGGCCCCGGTATACCTAATCCCCAAATGATTGCGGGTTTCAGGGGCACTTTTACGCTTACGATTCTTCGTTTTCTGGGCCGCAATCTTTGGGGGCCCCGGTATATGTAGGCTCAAAAAGATTACGAACTGTTTGGGCGAACAAACGCCTACTATCCTGGGGTTTTAATGGGTTCCTCACGTGCAATTGGGTCCCTCAAAGCATGCACCAGAACTGAGTAAGAAGAAGCGTTTGTTCGCACAAACAGTCCGTATTAACTTAAAATCCCTATGTATAAGAACGAATAACGCAGTGGGCTATGTCACAAAAGTTTCACATCTATTGGACTAAAGTCTTCTTATCTTTTATTCGGTCGTGTATTATTAATAGTATACGGAGAGTATAGAGGGTGAACGTATGTCAAAAAAAGGAATCAATATTTCAGTTATTCTAGCGTTCGAGTTTTACGGAGCGATTTCCTGCGCTTTATGCGGAACGAAAGAGGCCAACACAGATTATTTTTTCAACGAATACAAACGCGTGTCTGGTCTGATTGACGTGCACAAAAATCCAATATCTGCGATAGGATGCAACGAGAACTCTCCACTAAGACAGATAATAAATGCTTCTGGTTCACATTTTGCAGCAATGTGCATACTGTCTCTTCAACTGTCGTATGAACTTGAGCAAAATAACAAAAATAATGCATTAAAATATCAACAAGCATGCGTTGAGTTGCTAAAGTCTTCGACGTTAGTACACGTTTCTGATACGTTACAAGAATTTGCTCGTTCGATATATATGGCAGTGTTGAATGATAACAGAGCATATACAAGGAATGATCTTCGCGCCAAGATTTCAGCTGCGCTTAATACGCTGAATATGAACGTTAGTAACGCTGGCACTAGCCAAATAAACGCTGGAAAGGATGCTATAGCGAAGGCACCGTTGGAAGCTGCAAAAGCTAATCCTTTTACAGAGGAATACAATCACCATGCAGATTTTCCCCCAAACCTCAAGATCTGCTCGATGTGCAGTAAACCCATTCTTCCTTGTCACTGTCGTCACCACGGTCCTAGAGGCGGTGGCAGGCACCACGGTCCCGGTAGGGGCGGTCATGGACATTTTCCCGGTA
>JAISRQ010000001.1 GCA_031273545.1 Holosporales bacterium | reverse complement strand
AGGTGCCCCAGGGATAGGTATAAAGACTGCTGCGGAGTTGGTGAATCAATTCGGGTCGCTGGATGTGTTACTGGCAAATGCGCATGCTATATCGCAGAAAAAACGAAAGGAAGCGATATTGAATCATATTGATGATATTCGTACGGCGAGGAAACTAGTAACTTTGAGCGATGATTTGGATGTTGAAATAAACGAAGACGAATTGCGGTTTAGCAAAAAATTAAGTTTAGAAGAAGTTAACAGAATTTCTGAATTTTATAAAAGACATGGCTTTTCTCAAAACATGTGACGTTATCTAGGAATGTTTAGTGTTTTTTTGGGGTCCAAAAATACTGCTGACTACTCCGGGTTTCGTTTCCCTATTGCTGGAACTCTGATCTTCAAAACACCTTCTAGCTTCATCGCAATGTTCGCGCACTAACGACCGTCACCTTACAGCTCATTTGCTCCATTAACATTATCTTCAGCTAGCCCGTAATACCTGGCGGCTTCAACCGCGTCAACTTGAACTCCTTTTTTTAGACATATTTCGTATCTGTATTTGCGCGCTTACGTTTCCCTGGTCTGCGGCTAGCTTTAAATACCTGGCAGCTTCAACGAGGTTTTGGGCACCACCGCATTTTTGCAAGTACCATCCGTACTCATATTGTCCATACGCATAACCTTGATCTGCAGATAGCTTTAAATACCTGGCAGCTTCAACTAAATCTTGGGGAACTCCTTCCCCACGATTCAGGCACAGTCCGTATGCATATTGGGCGCATGCGTCACCTTGATCTGCAGATAATCTGTAATACTTTGCCGCTCCTACTGGGTCTTTAGTGACGCCATACCCCTCGCTCAAACACCATCCATAATTACATTGTCCAGGTGCATAACCTTGATCTGCAGATAATTTGTAATACTTTGCCGCTTCTACTGGGTCTTTAGCAACGCCGTCTCCTTTTTCCAAACACCATCCATAACTACATTGGCCAGCTGCGTCACCTTGATCTGCAGATAATTTGTAATACGTTGCCGCTCCTACTGGGTCTTTAGCAACGCCGTATCCATTATCCAAACACCATCCATAACTATATTGTCCAAGTACGTCACCTTGATCTGCAGATAATCTGTAATACTTTGCCGCTCCTGCTGGGTCTTTAGTTACGCCATACCCCTTGTTCAAACACCATCCGTAATTATTTTGGCCGCGTGCGTCACCTTGATCTGCAGATAATCTGTAATACTTTGCCGCTCCTACTGGGTCTTTTGTGACGCCGTACCCATTATCCAAACACCATCCATAATTACATTGGCCGAGTGCGTAACCTTGATCTGCAGATAACTTGTAATACTTAGCCGCTCCTACTAGGTCTTTAGCGACGCCGTTTCCTTCTTCCAAACACCATCCATAACTATTTTGGCCGTGTGCGTCACCTTGATCTGCAGATAATTTGTAATACGTTGCCGCTCCTACTGGGTCTTTTGCGACGCCGTACCCATTATCCAAACACCGTCCATAGTTATATTGTGCAACTGCGTTACCTTGATCTGCAGATAATTTGTAGTACTTTGCTGCTCCTACTAGGTCTTTTGCTACGCCGTCTCCTTCTTCCAAACACACTCCGTAATTATTTTGTGCAAGGGCATGACCTTTATCTGCAGCTAGTTTCAAGTACTTAGCAACTTCAATCATACTTGGAGCAATACCTGTTCTACTCTGTAAGCGACATGCATAGATCCACTGTGTCTCAGCGTATCGATCTGCAGCTCGTTTACGATAATTAGCTCTTAGTTTGTCCACTGTCTCAATACACTTAGATTTTAAGCGTTCTCCGGCACGGCCTATAACTAGCACAACGTTAGTACACCAACCAAGAACACCTCCTTGGGGCCCTTGTTGACTACTTGAGCAAATCTCAGAGCAAAACCCCCCTGACAAGATGCAATAAAATGCTAAACATCTGATGCTATTGTAAACCATGAACGTGTCCTCACTCTAATCAGATTATGGCGCACCTCGTCAGTAATGACTCGACAGTACTCATAATATAACTGTCTTTCATGATATAATGAATTTTTATTATTGTCTATAAAATAATTATATTAACATAACAAACCGCCAGCGGACAAAAAGTCGTATTGTCTTCGGATGCGGTTTTCCTTGAATGTGTCGCAAAAAATACTTTTGCCCTTGAATGTGTTGAAATAAGACTCTTGCTCCCCCCACCTAAACTTTGCAACAATACGCTGAGCGGGGCAGCACTTTAGGTCATTATGAGGTTCCTTGATTTTGAAAAGCCAATTGCCGAATTAGAAGGTAAGATAGAGGAGCTGCGCCAATTATCTAGCACGAAAGAGTTAAATATTGCTTCAGAGATAAACAAGCTTCAAGGAAAAGCGCAAAAGATGTTGGCCAAGATTTACTCGTCGTTGACCCCTTGGCAAAAGGTCCTTGTTGCACGCCACGAAGATCGGCCGCAATTTCTGGACTACCTTCAGGCAATGTCGCCGGATTTTGAATTTTTAGCGGGCGATCGACTCTTTGCAGACGACCAGGCCTTGCTTGGCGGGATTGGACATTTCAATGAGCGTCCAGTGGTTATCCTTGGTCAGCAAAAGGGGGACGACACGGAGTCTCGCATTAAGCACAACTTTGGAATGGCCATGCCCGAGGGGTACCGGAAGGCGAAGCGCCTCATCGAACTAGCAGACAAATTTCGCCTGCCCGTGATCAGTTTCATCAACACAAGCGGGGCATACCCTGGCTTAGAGTCAGAGGCACGCGGCCAATCGCAATCCATTGCCAGCTGCATCCTTGCGTGCGTTCGGGCGGATGTTCCGATAATCAGCATAGTAATAGGGGAGGGGGGGTCCGGCGGTGCTGTCGCGATCGCTACGGCCAATCGTGTGCTAATGCTTGAGCATTCGGTTTATTCTGTCATATCACCGGAAGGCTGTGCGTCTATACTATGGAAAACTGCAGCGGCGAATGAAGTGGCGGCGGTTGCGCAAAAGCTTACGGCCCAAGATTTGTTGCAACTTGGCGTGATTGATAAAATTATAGAAGAGCCCCTTGGAGGAGCTCACAGAGATAAACATCTTACAATAAAGAATGTAATTGAAACAATTCATGTAGAACTATCTGCATTAGAACACAGAGATTGCTTAAGCTTTAGGGATGATCGTGCACGAAAGTTTACGCAAATGGGGGGCGTAGACTCTCTTTAATTTGAATGAATTTGCGATTAGTCCACGTATTCCTAGTAAAAAATAATACATATTCTGGGAAACTGCCCTTTATTTTTGAAATTAATGTAGGCTATGATTAAGTAAATGGTGAAAGGTTCTTTAGCATTATACGCAGCTTCACAAAAAATGGTAAGCATTAATAGCTGAGCTGTGTAAATCGAATTGAATAAAATGTGGTGGTAGATTGGCTGTATCTCGTCAAAAAAAAAATGCAAATTATTTTGCAGCGGCAGGTTTACTTATCCTAATTAATTTTATAAGTTCAGTAAACGACGTATTAGCCTTTTACGTAGGACATGATATTAATCCTAACCAGATCGCATTTATTCGCTTTCTCGTAACAATGATATCCGTTCTGCCGTTCATGCTACCTAAGGGGAGCTTTTATTTCAAAACGAAAATGCCTTCGATGCACATGCTTCGAGCAATTATTGGCGCAGTTGCAATTGGGTCGGTTACTTATTCTGTTGTAAATATTCCGCTTTTAAAAAACACGTGCATCTTCTTTTCTGAGCCAATAATGTTTTTGTTGTTGGCGTCAATATTTCTTAAAGAAAAAGTGGATTTTGCGCGCTGGGGTTGTACTTTACTGGGGTTTTTGGGAATAATTATAATTACGTACGAAGATTTCAAAACGTTTAATTATTGGATTTGGGTCCCAATTTTGGGAACGTTTTCCTTCTCTCTTATTACCTTGATTGCACGAAAAATGTCGGAAGACGAACACATGTATACATTGTTATTTTATTTCGGACTTGGAACATCTATCCTCTTTTTCTTTCCTGCAATACTTGTATGGAAGCCTTTAACGTGGGGGCAACTAGGTCTGTTGATTTTTATCGGGGTTAACGGAAATTTGATGCAGGTTTGTATGTTTCACGCTTTTAAATTTTCAGATGTGTCTGCTTTTTTACCGTTACGTTCTACAGAAATGTTGTTTACTTTTTTGTTCGGGTACTATATCTTCAACCAGGTTCCGGGGGTTGCGACGATAGTTGGTGGGGTAGTCATCGCTGTTGGTGCGTTGTTGCTCACTGTGCTTGAGAAGAAAAAAGAGATCCAAGAGCGCAAGGGGCGTCTATCCCAGGGATGAATTCGGGGAGAGAAAACAGGAAATGCAAGTGTTTGTGTCTCCAACAACTCTGCAATCATTTGGTGGCATAACACGTTTCCTTCCGTACCAATCCTTCTATATCAAGCTGCCGTATAACGTTCTACGGCCAACCGCTTATCATTTCGTGTTAAATTTTATATTTATATCCGTTGTAAAACGTGTCAACATTTATTTATTGAGGAGTCAATTTTTTGTTTATCGAGGTTTTACTATGTGTGGATGTAAGAAGTATGCAGCTGAACTTGTAGGAACGTTTTTGTTAGTGTTTTTGGGATGCACCAGTGCCGTGTTATCCGGTGGGCAAATCGGCTGGCTTGGTGTCAGTTTGGTGTTTGGGTTAACCCTTATGGCCAGCGCATACATATTCGGAGGAATTTCGGGATGTCACTTAAACCCTGCTGTAACGGTAGGTTTGTGTCTTGCTAAGCGGTTTCCAGCAAAGGATGTCGGGGGATACATTATATTCCAATTGTTGGGCGCGATTGCTGCGGGGTGCTTGCTGTATGTTATTGCAAAAGGGGCGCCAAATGTTGACGTTAGCGCAGGGCTAGCACTAAACGGAATGGGCGAGCATTCCCCGACGAATTGCTCCGTCTTGGCAGGCTTCCTTGGCGAAGTCGTCGGGTCGTTCGTATTGATTTTCGTAATTTTGCTTGCAACGACGAAGCTGGTCCCGGATGGATTTGCTCCGGTTGTTATAGGGGGAACGTTGAGCGTCTTGCTGATGTGTCTTATCCCGCTTACCAATGGGTCACTGAACGTTGCGCGGAGCCTTGGCGTTGCAGTATTCCATGGCGGTTGGGCGATTACTCAGCTTGGGTTATTCCTTGCGGCGCATTTCGTAGGGGCCGTTCTTGCGGTACTTGCGGGCAGCTTTTTTACGGGAGAATGCAAAAAGTAATCAGCGATATCGTAGTCATACAAGCTCCAAAATAATTCAAGGAGCTTTTATGATATTTTAACGTTTTCTTGTTATACTGTGTAATATCAAGGCGATAGAAACTCAGGAGACCTAGCTTTTTGCACGGTCGTTTGGATTTGGAGAGATTATGTCATCTATGAATAAGATATCTGTGATTTTAACATTTAGTAGTTTATTAAATATTGCGTTTGCGGATGTCGCTCCGGATAAAGAGAGTGGCGGATCGGATGCTAAAAGCGATAGCGCAAACCCGTCGTCGTCAGGAGAACATAAGTCTGGCGATGCTGTTACGGCTAGTGCAGCGACGTCAGAGGCTGCGTCCCCGTTGGATCCGACAATTGCTGCCCTATTTATGGCGGGAAACTTTGCGAAAATCGTAAAAACTGTGACGAATAGCGTAGTCAGCATAGTAGCGGTTCAGTCACAGCCGGGAAACGACGATAGTGCGGAGCAATTTGGACGAAGCTTCAAGGGAACGCCGTTTGAGGACTTTTTCCGAAGCTTCTCTGGCGGGAGAGAGCAACCCAAAAAGGTTAGGGTTGGCGGCTCTGGATTCTTTATACAGGTGGACAAGGACTGCGCGTATGTTGCAACAAACAACCATATCGTAGAGAACATCGTAAAGGTGAAGATCCTTCTTAGTGACAAGACGGAAGTTCCGGCAACAGTACACGGAACCGACCCAAGGACGGATTTGGCCGTTTTAAAAATTGAATTAAAGGATGTTCCGAAAGAGCAGCTACATATGATTACTCCGTTGGAATGGGGTGATTCATCCAAAGCTGAGGTTGGGAACTGGGTACTGGCGATCGGAAACCCGTTTGGGTTAGGAAACACTGTCACTCATGGAATCGTTTCTGCTAAAAGCCGAGACATCCCCTTTGCAGGGTCGTCAACCACGTTTACGGATGATTTCATTCAGCATAGTGCCCAAATAAACATGGGTAACTCAGGAGGATGTTTAATTGACGTACACGGTCACGTGATTGGAATCAATACGGTAATCATCACTCCTTCAGGGGGGAATGTTGGAATAGGCTTTGCAATTCCTTCAAATAACGCGAGAAAAGTGATTGATCAGCTGATAAACGACCAAAAAGCTCAACATGGCGCCCTTGGAGTATCCGTACAAGATTTCGACAAAGATATGGCCGAGGGACTTGGTATCACTAAATTCAAGAGCGGTGCCATTGTTGCGCGAGTTGAGCCCGACGGCCCAGCCAACAAAGCAGGCATACAAGATGGCGATATTATTGTGAAGTTTGATGATACGGAAATATCAGGGAAATCGAAGTTGTCTCGGGCTGTCGGGGATGCGCGTGTAGATACGAGTCATAAAGTTGTTGTGCTAAGGAAGGACAGCAAGGGTAGCGTCAAAGAGCTGATAATTGACGTGAAACTTGGAGATTTTGACAAGATAAACGGAACGCCTTCTGCTGGAAAGTCTGCGGACGACAGTAAGTCTGTGAATATATTGGGAATGGCGCTTGCAAATGCTGGATCGAATAAGTCTTCTTCAGGTAAAGACGAGAAAGGTGTAATTGTAACCAACGTTCAACCTGATAGCGCGGCCGACGAAATAGGGATTGTACGAGGGGATAACATTACCGAGGCGGACGGATCTGCGATCAAAAAAGTTCAAGAGTTTAAGGACTGTGCAGTTAGGGTATTAAAAGCTGGGAGGCGTTACCTTACTATACGCGTCAAGCATGATGGTGTGGACCGGTTCTTGGCGATTAGGCTAGATGAAGATGATGAGTTGAAGAAACTGGCAGGCGAGAAAGGTTCTGATAAGTCTAAAGACTCTAAGCGGGCTGATAAAAAAAACGCGAAAGCGAAAGCTTCAGGCAAAAGCACTGAAGATGAAAATGGCAAAGATTCGGACGATAAGGAGGCTGTGAAGGAAGGTAGCGGTGTCTCAAAAGAAGAATCTTGCAAGACAATAGAACGGGTTGAAAGTAAACAAAAAACATGTTCCTTGAAGGAACAGTCGTCTCGCAGTAGTGATCCTTTGCCACAAAAAACGGAACCGAATGCGTGCGATTCGACGAATTGTTCCTTTTTTGGAAAAGTAAAGATGGCTATTGGTAATTTTGCGGAAACAATTGCGAACTTATTTAAGTAGGGTTGTGTAATAATGGTATTATACATGGCTATAGTTAGAGAGTATTCGTATGAACAACCACAAGGTTGCGGTATTAGGCGCAGGTGCTTGGGGAACTTCTTTGAGCATTGCCCTAAACAGGGCCGGGAGCAACGTTTTCTTGCTCCCAAAGTTTATAAGCGAACGTGACGCATTAATAAAAAACAAGAAAAGCGCTGCGTTAGATTTGCAAATTCCCAATGAAATTGAATTTGGCCCAAGTTTTGAAACGTTGAAAGAAGGGACTCAGGCATTTGATGATATGTTTACGACATTAAGCAGCGTCGAGGCCGTATTCTGGGCTGTTCCTGTCGCTAATACATTAGAAACAGCCCACATCTTGAAGCCCATAATTATCCCGTCTGTGCCTGTTGTGATTTGCTCGAAGGGGTTTGTCTGGGACGAAGAAGACCAATGTGGCGTGCTGTTGTCTGATGCGATTCAGCGCGTTTTGCCGAACCCTACGGGCGTGTTGTCTGGTCCGAATTTTGCGAGAGAAGTGGCTGTAGGTATGCACTCGGCATCGGTGCTATCATCCTTTGATATTACTTTGTGTAAGACTGTTGCTCCTATGATTGTGTCTCCCACGTTTAAAATTTATGCAAGTCGGGATACCGTAGGTGTACAGGTTTCTGGGGCGCTAAAGAATGTGTTGGCGATTGCGTGTGGAATGGTGTCTGGGTTAGGTTTAGGGCAAAATACAAAAGCCATAATATTTGAGCAAGGTTTCGCGGAAATAGTTGCGTTCGTGCAAAAATGTGGCGGAGTAGTGGGTACATTATTAGGTGTCAGTGGGATCGGAGATGTTGCAATGACGTGTTTTAGCGAACAGTCCCGGAACACGACATTTGGGGCACGTGTCGCACGGAAAGAGTCTGTGGGGAAGCTGTTGAAGGAGATGCGCGTCGAAGGGGCTGATACGGCAAGGGCGGCGTATGCGATGGCAAGGAGGTTCGATCTGCAAACACCTGTGTTGGATATGGTTTATAACGTGGTGTATTGTGAGGCGGCTCCGGAACCATCTGTCCTAAGTGTACTGAATGATTCGTTTGTGTGATAGCATCCCGGGGCATTCGAGGATTGCGGAAAAGAATTTGAGGAATCGCAATCGTTTACTGGCGAAAAAGTCCATAATCTTTTGGGGTGTTAGGGGCCTCAAAGATTGCGGTCCCCTAAAGAATCGTAAGCGGTAGAAGGTTTTGTCTATACGCACTGTAGCAAGTATTGAAAGTAGTATGCAAGATATGTTCACTTTAATCATGCACATATCCATACACAAAAAATGTCCCACAACAGTCGATAGATTTTTGCAGGAGGCCAAGGCTGCGAATTTCGCATGCCAGACAAAGCCAGACCAGGAAAACAGACAAAACAATAGCCCGTTTTCCTATGTCGGATTTTCTTTATAATGACGGAAATTAACCTCCAAGATACCGCTTCCATTCTTTTGCTTCGGCATCAAACTCCCAATTCCCTAGATTTCTCGGGAGGAAAACTTTACATTTATCGGGAATAGACGCCTTCGCATCTTGCCATCCTTTTTCCCATCGGCAGTATGAATTGCGTGCGAGATCATATCTTTTGTCAACTAATCCACGATCTAATGTGAGAGGAATGAATAAACCGTCTAGGATCAAGTTTATTTGTCCAAGTTCCTTATTTTTATGCTTATTTTCACAATATTTAGACAATTTTTCAGATTCTTCGTCAAAAAACGTAACAGCCCAACAGTCAGACAAATCTAGCACATCTAGTCTCGTCTGATAAAATGCTCCAAATCCAATATGTTTTAAACTAGACGGAGCCTTTACTTCTTTTAATCCAGTACGAGAAAAAGCCTTAAGCTCAATGCTCTCAAGTCCATCAGGAAGTTTTATTTCTTTCAAAGACATACACCCAGCTAACGCTTCCTTTCCGATGTAAGTGATATTCTCCATTTGAGTTAACTTTTCCAACTTTTCGCAATTATAAAAAGCATTGTCCATGATGCTAGTCACTCCCGGGAGCGTAACATTTGTCAATGATTTACAATTTGCAAAAGTACTAACATTAACGCTCGTTATGCAACGATGTAACGTTATTTGTGTCAATGAATGACAACCATTAAAAGCGCGATCTCCTATGGTTGTTACGTTGTCTATCTTTATCTGAGACAAAGAAGAACAACCCCGAAAAGCGTCATGTTCTATTGTTTTTAAATTATCTGCCAGTTTTAGATTTACCAATGATTTACAATTTGCAAAAGCATCACCCTTTATGGTGGTTACTCCAGGAAGTATTGCCGTTGTTAACGATAAACAGTTGAAAAAGGTACCATTTTCAACGACAGTAACTGCATTCGGCAACGTTATCTGTTTCAATGAAGAACAATGCATAAAAGCTAGCTCCTCAATAGTAGTTACTTTATCCATCTGTTTTAAATCTACCAACGAAGTACAGCCAGCAAAAGCGTTCATCCCTATAGCAGTAACTCCAGGAAGCGTAATTTCTTTCAGAGAATCGCAAGAAAAAGTAGCTCCTTCAATAGTCCTTATTGTATCTGGAAGCGTTACGCTTTCCAATTTAGAGCCGCCAAATGCTCCTGCTCCAATGCTTTTAATCTCACTAGGAAGCGTTATTTCAGTCAGAGGGCAACGAGCAAAAGCACAGCCTCCAATTGTGGTTAGACTATCTGGCAGCGTTATTTCAGTCAGAGGGCAACCAGCAAAAGTACCATATTCAATCGTGGTTAGAGTATTTGGCAGCGTTATTTTTTTCAAAGTACTATTATTAAAGGCACAACGTCCAATGGATTTGACGTTGCAAAGTGTCATTTCTTCCAAAGCTCTGCAGTTCTCAAAAGCATTCGGCCCAATGATTTCTACGTTACTTGGAAATTTAGTTATTTTCAAATTTAGACAATTGATAAATGCCTTCTCTCCAATGGATTTGACTCCATCAGGAACTGCAATCTCTCGTAATTCAACACAGTAAGCAAAAACGCCATCACTGATAGCTGTTATATTAGGTGAAAGTTTAACTGTTTTTAAACTATGACAACGAGAAAAAGCACTATTTCCAATTATTTCTACAGTATCAGGAAGTACAATCGATTTTAAATCTCTACACTCGGAAAAAGCTTCCTCTCCTATATAGACTAGCGCCCTCGGGAGCGTTATAGATGCTAACGGGGTGCGTAAAAAAGCCCTATCTCCAATTGTTAGTATCGTGTCGGGAAGTACAATCGATTTTGTATCGCGAAATTTGATGGACAAGAGATCCTTCGCAGTAAAGGTACTACCGGTCACTGCAGGAGCTGTCGCAGCGCCTGGAGCTGTAGCGGCTGCTGAGGCGGACCGATGTCTCGCTGTTGAGCTGAAACCACTGTCCCCCACAAACACGATGCACGTAAATAACATCTTCTTTATTATTAATGATCTATTCATCTTGTACTCTAGCTATCAATCTAATCTATTACCAATCCTAATAGAGATATGTCGTATACGTCAATGCCTGATAACGTGTTAGGCCCAACACAAAGCGAGGCTGTGAAATTTGTTGATGTTATATCAAACGCCGTTAATAATGACCCAAACAATAGCCGACAACATCACAAATTACTCCATTTTATAGAAGACACGGCTGGGACATTAATAATGGAGTTTGGTATTAGAGAACTACAATGATGATCGGTGCGAACAATCTGATTTATAAACATTGCTATATCCAAACACAAACTGACTGCTTCCCTTAGGCTAATTTTAAGGAATTGATAAGAAAAATAGAAGAGGTTTCAACAGGGCCTATATATCTAACGAAAAACACGGATTAACTGCCAAAGGTTTTGGGCAATGTATTCGAAATCATTGGTTTATTGAGAATAAACTTCATTACGTAAAAGACCAAACTTTTAAGGAAGAT
>JAISRQ010000118.1 GCA_031273545.1 Holosporales bacterium | reverse complement strand
CCCCATACGTCGTCATGGCATAATGCTTAATTAGTTAAGCACAGGGACAACTTTGCCTTTTCTTTTTTTACCTTTTTAATCTCAGCCAAGAGGGTTGAATTAAATCATTGGCTGTGTGTAAATGTCCGGGTTGTAATATTCCGTTTCTTGTGCCCACATCGTGGCGTTATGTACAGCCCATATTAGTCTCCAGAGAGGGAGCAAAACGCTCATATTTAATGTCTTCTCTTCTAAGCTTCTGACCTCTACACGACTGAATAAAACGACTGCGGGGTTGAGTATTATTCCACCCCCAATACTCGCATATTAGGGGTACAGTGCCAGCGGAAACTGCTAAAACCAACATCCATTTCCAGGCTTCCGTCCAGGACAAGACGTACTAATTGACTGCAGAGGCGGAAGACTAATAAACCACTCAATTATGAAGTTCGAGCAAATACACAGATTAATTTCACGTTACGATAGCGATGAAAATAATTTTTACATTAAAAAAGTTCAATAAAACCTGTTATTGGTAATCCCTATATGTCCCCATTTTTATTTATGTGTTTGAAACATTGCCATGAACGAATTCTGTAGTGGCAGAACGCGAAGGCTTATCGTCTGTATAACAGAGCCCAACAGTGGACAGGATATGAAGCTCAACTGAACCTTCAAAGATTACCCGGAAGGGACCTCGACGTACACACCATTAGACCTCATTAAAGCCTAGAATTTCTGTACGAAACGTCTTTCGATACGAGTATTTAAGTAAGTTTTGGGTTGGTGCATAAGTTCATGCGGCTTTTTAACGCTTCCAAATAATTTATTTTTCACACAATCAATAAATCAATCAATTATATATTCTTCTCCATTATTCACGACCGCCTCCCAACGTTCGGGCAGGTTTTCGATCCCACGCTTGAAAAAATCCGCCGGTTTGGCCGTGAAGAATTTGTCGAGTCAATTTTGGAGCTCTGCGTCGTTGTCGAGGGAAACTCGACGCGGATTGTTGGAGAGAGAGAGCGGAAGAGATAGTAATCCGATGGGGCAAGTTCCGGAGAGTAGGGCGGATGTGGAAGAATCTCCCAGTCGAGCTCCTGAATGGCCGCTTTCGTCATGTTTGCAGTGTGTGGTCGGGCGTTGTCATGCTAAAGAATCAATCCATGTCGTCGACCTGGGCGTTTTTGCTGGATTGCTTCCTCCAGGCGGCGAAGTTGTTGACAGTAGCGTTCAGGAGTGACGGTCAGTTTGCTCTCAAGCAGTTCATAATGGATACTCCCCCCCAATATCCCACCAGATGCACAACATGGCCGCCCCGAACGCGGAGTGTCACTCGTGTCAAAATTGCCTTGCTTGAAGCGCGCAAACCATTTTTGGGCTGTTAATTCAGCAATAGAGTCTTCGTATACGGCACAAATGTTTCGGGCGGCCTCTGCAGCTTTGGAGTCTCGATTGAACTCGTAAAGAAGGTGTCGGAAATTTTCCTTGACACTCCATAGTTTTGGTCCTGAAAATTTTGTACCATTAGTTTCAATCGGACAGTTCCAAAAAGGTTTGATAGAGGAAAACGAAAGCTATAAAACTGTATATTACTCATAGCCAACATGCAATTATTGTTGGGCAAAAGTCGTCCAAGACAAAAACCGCACGAACTTATGCACCAACCCAGTATATTTAACCCATTGCACTCCAGGTACCAATACATCGGGGTCGAAGATACGTGCGTTAGAACCGCCATAGCCAAAGAGGTCGACTCGTTGTTACTGAATTAGTATATTATCTCTGTCAATAGATGGCATCAACTTTGGCATACTGATGTTCAGATGAAAAAACGACATTTCACATTATATATTCCTCGTCCTGTTTCAAGGCCATTTGCGGTAAATATCGTGTTTTTTAAACTGTTCTTACAACTATCGGCCTTGGCGTTTTTAGCAGGTCGGTCTATAGCGGGGCTTGACAGTTGCGAGGGTTAAAATAATTTGTCACTGAGCAGTGTGAATAGCTTTGCAGCAAGGCATCTTAGTACACATGTAGATTATAAAATCTGTATATTTGATATTAAAACGGATTCCAAACTACCTTATTGATGTTAGATATTTCTATACGGCGTTCATTTTTATACGGAAAAAAATGTTGAACGTACATAAAAATTGTTTTCTCGGTGGATTTTATGACCAACAACGTCCCGTTAGAATTTCAACGGACTTTATATTAGTGTACAATTACTTGTTATATCTAATATACTCGTGCGTACTTCAATACATCACGTGTGTTTGTATGATAAGAATTATTGTTGCATTGAACCAAAACAAAGAACAGCGGAAATTCAGCTACGCTAGAGTAATGAAACAAACTTAACGAAATAGTACAGTATGTTCGATAACTGTTTACGATGACGACGATGATGATGACGAGGAGTATGAAAGGCGAAATTACGTTTTTCCCTGTCAGTCTTTTTCATATTGTAGACATTTCCATTGTCGCAACGAAAATTGGAAAATCAAAGGGCAGATGCATAGAAACTAAAATGCAAAATACCGGTATATACAGTTATTTGATACTTCTCTTATTCAGAGCTTTGTATGGCAATATTTTATTTAGTTCGTTTTTGGCTACATCATTGCTTTCTGATAAGACGAGGGAGTTTGATTCTGTCTGTTCAGTTTACTGGGATTTTACTATTCATGGAGAATACAGGGAATAGTTGGACCATTATCTGCGAGAGCCACAGACTTGCTGTCCTTTGCCTGACTGAAGATGAGAGGGAACGTGCTCGCTGACCAAGGACGACCGAGTTGCCATAGGAAACAAAATGATCACATGAATGGGACGGGAAAGCTGCGCTACATGTCAATTGCAAGGCTGCCCACCATTTTGACATTTGTATTCCCTAAGCGAACCAGAGCAGATAA
>JAISRQ010000100.1 GCA_031273545.1 Holosporales bacterium | reverse complement strand
AGCTGTAGCAATCCCTCCCCAAAAGCCTGACCACGTCTTTCCGGGGCTCAGCCTTGGCGCAAGCTTTTTGCCGCCTATGAGTTTTCCTACGAAAAAAGCCCCCGCATCCGTAAGCCAAATGCACACAAAGATGAATAAAATGAAACGCGGGCCAAAAGTATTATAAAGATACCCTAATCCGTATAGAGATAAATATATATACATGTAGCCAATTGAGGCGATGCACTTATGTTTCCAGCCTGCGAGCTTGGCTGATTGCAGCTTCGCGTTGTGTGCATCTTCTGCGCAGCGCCCCAAGGCTTCTTCACCTGGTTGTCCTTCTTCAGCTTTTGCCTCCTGTGCCTGATCCTCTTCAGCTGTTGCCTCCTGGGCGGCCAGATCTTTTTCTGTTAGATATTCTATTGATTTTGCCTCTTCTTCAGCTAGTTGTTTTTTCATACCTAGAAGCGTGTATACGACAATAAACGCAATATATCCGAACAGCTTACACAAATGAATTCTTGTTAACAAAGCCAACAGCGATGCTGCGCCCAAACATGCAGTACTTCCGAAATCTTTCTGCTTGGCCGCGCGAAACCATTCATATCCTATTCCATAAGCAATAGCTGACAAAAGCACGTAAAAAAAGTATTTCCCCGCAACAGTAAACATCACTACCACAGCCACAATCCCGACAGAGCTCAGCGCCCGCAGGAAAAGTTCCTCACGCTTTTCGCTTCTTTTTTGCTCATGTTTGCCGCGGTGTTCTCGTCCAAAATAGCGGTTGCTTTTATTTGAATCACGTCTGTGTAGTCTCATAGCGCTCTTTCCCAAAATTTCGTGGCCTACATTGATAGTCTATCAATATGTCACAGAATCTCTCTACTGAGAAATCTGGCCACAATTCAGGAGAAAAAGCAAATTCTGTATACTCCAAGTGCCACAGTAAGAAGCCGCTTAACCGCAATTCATTGGCAGAACGAATAAGCAAATCAGGCGGGGGAATCCCATATAAATCTAGGTATTGCGCGAATTCTTTGGCTGTTACGGGCCTGTCATCCCCAGTGATTTGGCGAGCTTGAAGGACGCTGTTGACTGCACGCAATATTTCGCTCTGCCCAGTATACGCAACGGCAACGATTAGCACTAGCCCCTCATTATCTTTGGTTCGTTCTGTCAATTTTTCAAATTCTTTGCGCAAAAAATCCGGAAGACGAGACAAATCGCCAATCGTTTGTATTTTGTATTTATTAATGTCGGCTCGCTGTAAATATTCCTGTATGGCTGATAACGCAAATTCGAAAAAACTCTGCAACCACTTGGCGCTGCGTTTATTGGCATTTTCGTGAGACATTAAGTAAACGGTCAGGTACTTAATTCCAATGTTATTCGCGTAGGAAACGATTTGCTCCAGAGCACGCAGCCCTGCTTTGTACCCGTCCATGGGGAAGAGCCTATGCGCCTTTGCCCAACGACTATTTCCATCAGGAATAATGGCAACGTGCTGTGGAATGCTATTGTTTATTCCGCCACCAGCGTCGCATAACTTATTTTTAGTCTCGTGAATTAAATTAATTTTCCGTTCAGCCGTACTCATCGTTTCTGCTTAGGTAAACCCCTACGATACAACAATATAGTCTGCAGGATTAAATATCAACCTTTTTATGTAGACGCTCATAAGCTGTTGTAGATGGGACATGCCTTTATTGCGTTAACACCTTTTTATGTAGATATCAGTAGGCGGGGGCCCATTGAGCGACCCCAAAATAGAAGAATCACCATTTGTTTGACGAAAAAGTACACAATTGCTTGATAATACATACATGGGGCCCATTAAAAATTGAAGGAAGTTCCTGGGAAAAGTACCCCGTGAAGTTAAGCGACTTTCTGGTGGACGTGTAATGTGTTTTTAATGTATCCTGTGAATGAAAGTGTAATGTATTAGAGTTTTTTACTTATGAGTAAAATATCAGTAATGAAGATTGTTTGGTTGTATAGTTGTCTACTCAATATAGACGGATACTGTGGGGACATTGGCCGAAACACCGCAGCTGCAGCACAACAAGACCTATATCAAAAAAGGGAAGATGCTCGCAGGAGTGGGTACGCTGTTATTCGCAAGGACGAAGAGTTACGCAACATATACAGAGAGAATCCAGGTGTAGAGTATATGTATGTATGCGGGGACGCCGGGTTATATAGACCGTGTTTTTGTTCTTATGGAAAACTTAAACACATTATAGTGGAGCGCGGAGACGCGCAAACGCGTGCAAGTGACCCTGATTATTGGACACCCGGGTATGGTACAATTCCGCCACACGCTTTTGAAAATTGTACAAACCTTAGGGAGATAGAGCTTCCTGATAATATAACCTCTATTCGGGATAGTGCTTTTTCTAAGTGTTCTTTTTTGACTCTAACTGCCCTCCCAGACAGCGTAAGAGAGATTGGATGTCTTGCTTTCCGTGGGTGTACTTCATTAGCTCCAGCAAAGCTTCCAGCTGGTCTAATTAAGATTGGCGTGTGCGCTTTTTCTGGGTGTATTTCATTAGCTCCAACAGAGCTTCCACCTGGTTTAATTTCTATTGGGCCTTATGCTTTTAGGCATTGTACATCTTTAAATGTAAAGGAGCTTCCGCCTGGTTTAAGGTTAATTGATATGGGGGCCTTTGAGGGGTGTTGCGGCCTTGAGACCATGACTGTTCCAAGCAGTGTTAAGAATATTTGTTATGGAGCGTTTAGAACAACAGGATTACTTATGTTAGATTTATCTGCGTGTAGTAGTGTTTCTTTTTTTGACTTCGGATATAGAAAAGTTCCGCACAATGCGGAGAGTATACTGAATTGTCTTTTTGGTACAAACGAACACAATGAAAGTGGTGGACCCCGTAGTATACGTGAGTGTATTTGTGATAATTGTGTAGTTCGTCTTCCTTGCAACTTGGGGGACTGGGTGTTTTATCAAGATGATGGGAAATGGCATAATCTGCCTAATGAGTAGTCGTCTTTATAATAAAAATTATGTGTGTAAATAAAGGCACGCGAACAATAATAGTACGTTGCACGTTTCGCGGGGGAGGTCATCAAATTCCTGAAATGCGGTTGTTTACGGGGAAAGATCTGATGTTTTCGTTGGAGCAATATAACAGCAACATGAGGCATTATATAGGGCGGTTTCGTCGGAGATCGAAATAACTTCAAGAAGAGTGGAAATGGTTGATTGGTCTTTGCTGTTGCTGCTCCACTTTCAAAGCGGGAATTTGTTCGAACAATTACAAGCTCAGGTTTACCAACTTTTTGATTAGGAGTCTCGAAAATACTGCAAGTCCGGTTTTGAGGAGGGGCTATCGCCAATAATGGCGGCGTCTACTCTCGTAATAGAGCATGTACGGTCCTGGGGGCCGCAGTAATGCGATCCGTCTACTCTCGTATATGCTCAAAATAAATAAAAGCGCTCGCGAGTTTTATTTTTTCGTGCGCCCCTTGGTTCCTGTCGGACTGCATACAACAATAGTCTTGATTCTGCTTTTATGCCCACGCTTTATAGCACAACAAGATTTTGGCACATTTAGCATCTCAGCCAACAACTCGATCACGCATTCGTTAGCCTTTCCTGACTCTGGGGGGACCGTGACGTACACCTTGGTCACTCCGTCTTCCCCTGTTTCGACGCGATTAGACGAGGCGCGAGGTGTAACACGAACAACTATTTCTGTAAGTGTGTCAGAGCCCATACCTTTCACACTCCTTTGATATCCGACTAGAGTAGTGTGACGCGCAAACCGTCGCTTTCTGGCGTAAGTGTGACCTGACAAGCAAGGCGAACCTCCGTCTCTGGGTCGGACGTATCCAGCGTGTCGAGCTCATCATCCTCTGGGGGGCTCACTTTGCTGGGGTCGCTAACCTTGACGCGACAACTTCCGCAAAGCCCAGCCCCTCTGCATGCAAAAATTACGGGAATGTCGCTTGGCTCAATGAGCTCCATCAACCTATCGCCAGCATTGCCATCTACTATGACTTCTTGTCCATCTTTTAATACAAGTGTAATGTTCACGTTTTGTTCCTTTCACGCTGTTTACTCGGTTTAAACCACATAACATATTGGCAAACAAGAACGCGATGGCGCAAGCGAATTATATCAACAATAAAAAGACTAACGTCTCGGGGGGCAGGGCTAAGTCCTAGAAATAAAAATATTGTACATTCATGAGTGTATTTTATTGCAAACGGTTCGCAAATGTTGATTGAATGTTTAAAAATGGTAGAAGACGATAGAAGCTATCACGGGAAAGAGTATCCTCTTTGGCAAATACTACTTATTCACAGCCGATGTTGAAGACCTTAGGCTACTGAGCTCTTGGCGATTGCAGCGCCATAAAATCACTTTCTTTGCCAGAGTTAATTGACGCCGGAGAGTATGCGTTTAAGGGGTGCACAGGTTTAACATTCCTTTCCGTCCCGAAGTTAACTCTCGCCAAGACTGGAGACCATGCTTTTAAAGGCGTACCAACAGGAGTATTACCCTCGGGCTTTAATATAACCAGGCTTACTACCTAACACAGTATCGCACACTAGCAGAAGGCTGCTCTTACTCATGGCTGCCTTTACGTTTTTTTTGACAACGTAAAATGCAGGTGATAATAACAAGTTTAGTTGTGTTTGTAATATTGTCTCGGTTTTATGGAGCAGCTTTGTCCATTAAGTTACATAGAAAAAGACTCGTTTTAGACCACTTTAGCGACATAGAGGACCCAAGGGAGTCATGGAATCAGTTTTATAGCGTGCAGGAACTTTTGTTTCTAACAGTTTCCGCCGTCATTGCCGGAGCAGACGGCTGGCGG
>JAISRQ010000083.1 GCA_031273545.1 Holosporales bacterium | reverse complement strand
CAACTCAACAACTCAACAACTCAACAACGAAGAGCGAATCGCGTAAATATTTCCGTCGTCACGTTCTTTTTCGCCGTATCACTAACGACTAGGTCACCACACCTTTTTGCTTCAGGTTCTGTGAACGAATTAATCTCCAATATTTCTACCGCAGTGGACCTCCTCGACGATATAACAACCCTTATTAATGACGGCCCAGTGACAATTGAATCCTTCAGAACCACTGTTTCCGATGACGTTACTCACATAAGAGATATTATCTCAACTTCCGCTAATAATGTTGAAGTACCCACCGATTCATTCCTTATCCTTAATAAATTGTCATCTATACCTGCCGGAGTAATTTTGTCTCAGATTAAATGCTTGATTATATTGATACAGACACCAACTGACCTCATTTCCTCTTTTATGAGTTTAACTAGCTTAGAAAGCCTTACCATATTGGAAACATCGGCGGCCAGCTTGCAAACAAATATACAAAACCTCGCTAAAAACGTAAGAATGCTAAAGTACTTAACAGTACCCACTTGGGGAGGTACTTCCATTGCATCCAATGCCTTTAACCCTACGGCGGCGATGAATTGGGAAACTTCTATCGAACATATTTTTGGATTTGAAGATGTTACTAGTATTGGATCTAACGCATTCAATAGTTGTCGTGCACTAAAATCAATACCTCCATTCACAAAAGTCACATCAATAGGGGATGCAGGATTTTGTTTTTGCAGCGCATTAACATCAATTAATTTTCCGAATTTAGTATCTCTTGGAGGAGGAGATGGAGGTTTTGGTGGTTGTACAAGCTTAACTTCGGTGTCTTTACCAAAATTGCAGTCTATTGGAGGAAGTGGTTTTAATGGTTGCTCAAGCTTAACTACTGTATATTTTCCAATGTTAAAGAGTTTATCTAGCCATTCGTTTGCTTATTGTGGAGGATTAAAAGACGTAACGTTCTCGGATACGATGACGTCTGCTTATAATGCATTCCCTGGTGCAAACATTGCAACACTGCGCCTTGTCGGGCAGAATCCTTCAGGCAATGGAATCGCGGCCACGTGTCTTTTATTAAAAAATGGAGGTATTGGTACAAACATAACAAATTTTTATTTCAGCTTAGGAGAAGCTGTACAGGAGTTATCAAATGTATCTGCCTATAAAGCTCTATATGAATACATTGTCGGCGTACTTAATGTTTCAATAGCTGATTTTGGCCTGTTTAAATCTGGAGCTACGTGTCACGGGTATTTGGTATTAGAGCCAAGGTTTACTACTACGCTTACCCCAATATCGGGTAAATTGATTGATGTTATCAGTAAATCTGGGAAAGACATGATAGTATCCAGTTAGAAGTATCGTTTTTTTGCAAACGCGGTATTCTTTCATTACGTTGTGCGTACACCGGAGCTCCCCGCTATGGCCTCTATGACCTAGAAGTAATAAAAGATGCCTCCGCGTAATTTAAAAATGTTGCTTCAGCACACCGCATCTTATAACATCAACATGTAGTATTTTGTATTAGGTATTGTCATGGCACGCGTAACTGTAGAAGACTGTATAAAAATTATTCCTAACCGCTTCCGGCTTGTGTTGTTAGCGACGTACAGAGCAAGGGAACTTTCGTCGGGGGCGTCGCCGTGTGTTCCTCGTGATAACGACAAAAATCCCGTGATCGCGTTGCGGGAAATCGCAGACGGGGCAGTTACTGCAGAAAAGTTAAATGAGCGATTGCTTTCGTACTTGGGGCACCAAAACTGTGGTTTTTCTTCTCAGGATACACATGATGAAGAGCTGCGGCACGCCATGCACACGGAGGAAACGTCTCATTTGCAAGATATAGAGGTGATAGATGCGCCAATATTTTCCTCAATGGATGATGATTTTGATGACTTGGAAGATGAATAACTGTCAAGCGCGGTGCCTGCAACCATCATATACAAGCGTCCCCAATGAATGCGGGTAGGGGATTGAGTAGTCGCGCGCGTTTGCTGGGCTGAAAAGTCCGCGATTATCTGGAGAGTTAGGTGTACCTGATCCCCTGAAAATCCAGCGAAGAGATCTGTTAAATGGAGCAGTTGTCCTTGGTTTGTAGTTAAGTGTCCGAATTCATTTGGGGGAGTGGTACATATGTGCTTCACTATAGAGATTGTGCGCCAATGGTTTTGCTTTGTTTTAGGTGGTGGTGATGTCTTCTGATAATAAGTTCAGCGGGATATCTGTTTCGTGCCCGGAGTGCGCGATTGCGTTGCACGTTGGAGTGTTGCCTACGCCATTAATGACAGAATTCGGAGAAGGGTGGTGGTTTGAATGCGGGCAGTGTGGTCACCGCTGGTGGTATAAGAGTCTGGGCGCGGTAGATTACGCGAGTCGCGAGGAGAACATCGAGAAGCTCCGTCGGATAATGAGCGAGTTCGATGATCAGTATCAGCATGGGCCCCAGATTTTGGATCAAGAGCAACACACTGAGGCTCAAGACTCTAGGGGGGCTAATGGAAACAATCCCTTCTGTGAGCACGGTGCCCCTGAGCAAACATCCCTGCCAAACGGCTCTTCAGCACAAATGCCTCAGCTAAACCGCGTCCCGAGCCAAACGCCCGAGCCAAGTGCTGTTAGCCAAACGCCTCACCTAAATAGCGTTCCGCGAGCGCCTCAGCTCAATACTGGTCCAGTACTTTCGCAAGATGACTCATTTGATGAGCTTGGCTTTAATGAGGTTCAGCTCGAATTAATCCTTAGAGATCCGAGAAACAAAGAAATATTTGAGGGAAAGGTCGGGTCTGATTTTTTCCCTAAAAAAAAATGGGTACGCAAATCCAAAAAGAATAATACATCAGACCAGGAAGCTGACGTAGACTCCCCTGAAGGGATTTATGTTCATCAAAACGCTATAGAAGGGAAATCGCAGTTTCCCAGCAACACTTTTCATAACAAAACCGGTGTTTCACCCTCAGAGGGGCCTGTTCGCATAGGTAGCACGGATGCCCCTCGCCTCGTTGGCTTGATGGGTAGCACGGATGTTCCTCGTCCTGTTAGCAGCGCAGTTCCTCGCGCATATATCGGGAATACAGAGCCCCCTAAGCTCGTTCAACAAGAGAGCGTCCCGTCCTCCCCAGAGTTAGCTACAAGAACAAGCAGCACGTCTGTAGAGCAAAGGCCAGACGAAAATGCACATAAATATTCATATAGGCGTGTCCTCCCCCAAGAATATTCGCATAAGCCAGAGCGAATAATTCCTAAAGAAAAAAGTGCTAATTTCTTTTCGAACCTTTTTTTTACAAAGCGAAACCCTCAAAGGATATCGGAGGGCGCGAGCGCTAGTCTGCGTAGCAGCTTTGCGGCTGAAGGGGGGCCCCGGATTTCGAGCGACGCAGATGTGTACCAGGGGACACAATCAAAATCTAGTAATGAGATAATGAATAACAATCATTATTCCAGTAAAGATCTTAGCACTATTCAAGCACCTGGTTTACGTTATAATACACCAATAAATGAAAAAGGAGCCCTAGGTCAAAAACGTGAAGACCCGGCGAACGCTTACGTTCCTAACCTACGCAGTAATACGTTGACGAACGAAAAAGGCGCCTCAGGTCAAAAACGTGAAGACCTGGCGAACACCTACGTTCCTAACTTACGTAGTAACACATCAACGAACGAAAAAGGGAGCTCATGCCAAAATTTTGACATTATTACGGAAGTCCCCGTAGAAAAAATTCGCAAATTCAGAGAAGATGAATATGCAGGCAAGGGTAAGGTCAAGCATCGCAAATTTTTGGTGAGATTTTCCAAGGGGGGAACGAGGATGCATCAGTCAAATGAACAAAATATGAACGACGGGGCAGATATCGACAGCACAGAAGAGGTTGTTGATAACGAGAGTAACGTAGTCGAGCTTTTTGGAGGAACCAAGTATATCAAAGATCCGGAGTCAGTGTCGTCTGGTCAGTTGAATTTGCTGAACGGCCCAATTTCGGAATATGGCGAACATTCAGCATTGGGTCGCAATGATCCAAAAGGAAAAGGACGGTGGCGTTTTTTTAAACGAAAAGCTCAAAAGAAGCATTCCTTGAACAAGTTTGACGCACAGTGTGAGAATGCTGAGTCGTATTCGGATATATCTGGGAAATCGCCTGATAAGTCTTGTCTAGAATTAGTCGTAGACAACAATACTTCTGTTGTTTCCCAAACAGCTCATCAGGGGAGTTCAAATGCGTATAGCCAAGACAGCGGTGATAGCGCGCAATTGCTGCCGTCGTCAATGAAGTTTTCGGCGTCTCCTGAGCCGTCAAAAGAGCAAGCGCCTTCGTCCTTGGAGGATACTTCGAATATTTCGTGTTTTGCGATATCGGAAAATGGGAAAGCACCGATCGTAATCCCATTTCAAAAAGAGGTGGGGGACCGGAAGATTTTGCCGCCGTTAATGCCGGATTATCAAGAGTTTCACCCAAATACTGTAAAGATTCCTGTGATAAAAGAAGAACACCAAGTTATTCCTAAACAGAAGAAAACAAGAAATGTTCGGGCGTGGTTTATTTCTTCTATTGTTGGCTTTACTATTTCGGCTGCGTATGTTTCGTATAAACACAGGGACGAGGCACTATCCCTTTGGCAAAGTGTTGGGGGGTCTTATAAGGTGCCTTCCGCTGCAGAACAGCTTGCCCTTGAACATGTTAGCTATACCTTAGTAGCAGACAAAGGTATGACGAGGAAGATCATAATCGTGGGAGAAATAGTTAATCATAAGGATTATTCGCTTAACGCATCTCCGCTAAAGATTCGGATTTACTCGGCGGAATCGTCTAAGCTGTTGACGTCGTGGACGTACTTGCACTCGTCATTACAGGTTTTGCCCAGCGAACATTCGCTTTTTAGAATGGAGAAGCTGCTGAGGCTGAACCCTGATGAGGATATTAGGGTGGAGGTGTCGTTTATTCAGAATAACGACGCGTGATGAGTTGTACGGGGAGCGAAAGATGTTTCCCGTGTTTTAAGAGATCAACTTTATATGAGTCTTTTGTATCCCAAATGATTGCGAGTTTTTGGGCAAGCAAATGATTGTGATTGTTCACTTTCTGGCTCGCAATCTTTGTGGTTCCATACGGGTACTCGCAATCATTTAACACGTTCGGGATTGGTGTTAAAACGCTTTACGTATCCTAGCAGCCTTTCTTTTCGCTATGAGGGAAAGAAAGGCTCCTTAGTTTTTATGCTTTTGTCTTTTCAGTTTAGTCAAGCTTTTCAAGGCAGGGATTCGGCACAAACAAGCAATAGGCCTCGAACCAAGATTCGCTTTTGGAGGCCTTAATATCGTCATACGCTTCAATCAAAGTTCTCTCCTTTTCGTTAAGTTCCAACTTATTGCGATTTTTGTTAATAACAGCCTCTAAAAACGCCTGAAAGTATGAATTAAGAACAGTAATGTCCCTACTTCCTTTATCAAAACCACGAACGATGTAAGCGACCGTGTTCACTACCGCTTCCAATGACCTATCATCAGCCCATTCTCCTAAATAATTCCAAAATAACTCCACAAATAACATTTTTTGTTTTGTCGATGCGACAATGTGTGGCCATACATCTAATACTTGTTTCCGTCGCGTTTTATCTTTTGCATTTCTTAGCAGGTCGTTGCATACTCCAACATATCGAGCCTGAAGTTCATGTAATACTGCAGTTTCATTTGTAAAGAATCCGTGGTTTACCATTAATTCGGTTAGAATAAGGAAAGTTTCTTCGTCTGGGTTTAACATTCCAGGGAACAACTGCGTAGTAGGAGTCCTTGACTCTTTTAGTTGTGTAAGCTTTTGTTCGACTAACTCAAGAAACACTTCTTTCATTGTCGCTGACCCTCTTGTACTGACATAATTTGCTAAATTCATGATGTCATTAATTGATATGTCGTTACGAAGGTTACACATAGCAATCATTTGATCTTTACTTATGTGCGAATTATTCGCTCCATAATATTCAAAAATAGTTTCTACATGTTCTGTTGTTGTCGCGTCTGCATTAGCAAGTCTCGGGTCGACTAACTCAAGAAACACTTCTTTCATCGTTGCTGAGCCTTTTGTACTGACATAATTTATCAAACTCATGACGTCATCAATTGATATGTCGCTACGAAACTTGCACATAGCAACCATTTTGTCTTTGCTTATGCGCGAACCATTCGCTTCATAATATTCAAAAATAGTTTTCAAATATTCTGCTGTTGTCGTACCTGTATTAACAATCCGCTGTACTACGTTTTTAAAGCTCTCACCTTGCTGATGCAACGCAAAAATAACAAAATGGGGAATCATGTTCTGTGGAATTCCTTTTTTAATTACGTCAGGAAGTATATTTATGATTTTTTTATAATCAAAATTCTTTTTGAGTATTTTTTTATCGATATCCGACAGTTTTTTAGAGTACTCCTCCTGATTGCTTGTATCTTTCATTAAATTTGCTATTTCAAAATAATTGGACAGTTCCTCAGGATTTTCAGGGGCATTTTTCAGGAATTCTTTCACCATGTCTTGACAATCCTCAGGCTCACGTGACTGCAATCGATCCAACAAAACTGTCGTTAGTTTTTGCAAACCTAAATGGTGCCTCAAAAATAGAAATTCTTCCGCTTTATTTTTCGCAAAAATTTCGCTACCTTGCACGACATCGTATATGTTGTGTGTGGTCTCATTCGAACCATGCCCTAGTTCTGATATTAAATTCACTTTTAGGTGAATAGCATACAGCTTCTCTTTATTCTTGCTAAAAAACTCACGGTCAACACCAACTGATTTTTCAAGTATGCTGCTATCTTTTGCCGGAATTTGAAGCATTTCTGCTAATAAATCCAACGAATCAGAATTTAATTCGTGGATATTTTCACCTCTTCTGTAAAAATTGTTTAGCGAAGTCAATACGGAGGGGTAGGGGCCATAACCGTAGTCGGCGGGATACTCCTTGTTAAAGAGTTTGTCGCTATAGAACTGCATTTTACTAATCCAATCGTCATGATTGAACTGTTGGGCTATTGTGTTTGCACAATGTAAAAAAATGCCTGTACTGGGATTTATTGTGAACGCGAATAAATACAAAAAATGTTCATAATGTGAAAAATTTCTTATTTTCATATACTTGCACTCGCTATAGAACGTCCCTATCTTCTTTTTTAGGTTTATAATATATCTGTCTTCTTTCATCTTTTCGATTAAAGTCTTGGCTTTATCCATACTAAGATATGGCCTAGCAACTTTCGCATCAATTTGAGAATGACATGGAGCATGGTTAATGTTAAAGCTAAAAACTGTCTCTTGATTTTTCCCTTTCTCTGTCATGATGATTGGGAATGTTCCAAATATATCATCCGTAGAAGTTAATCCGCTACCATTCACTGTAAGTTCTCCCAATTTAAAGGTGAATTTTCCTTCGAACAACTCCATTACATTTTCGAGTGCATTCCCTATTTTTGTTTTAACTTCATCAGAATAGATCTCTCGTTGTTTTATCTGAGGTGAGATCAAAGCATCTATAGATTCTCTCGCTTTGCGAATTTTTTCACTATCCCTTGTAGCTATTGAAGTAGCTATATTGAATAGTATTTTTAACATATTACCGAAACCGGGAGTCAATTCTTGCGTATTGCGATAATTGGGATTATAACGAATTGCATAGTACGCACTATTCTTCGATGATTCTCCTAAATTGCCAATTGCGTACCACCAAAATGTTCTAAGGACCTCGTCCATATTATTTGTCATACTGGGCGGCTGACATGTATAAAATAGCTTTATACGTTCTCCCAAATCATTGATATGGTGAGTTGTGCCATAATTAACAATTGCTGTTATCAACTCGTCTTTAGCCTTCTCATTTTGTGGTGCTGCAATAGTAAATTTCTTTTCGTCCGGATCATATAACGCCAGGTTTACCATGTGCCTCACCACTGTATCGGCGCAATCCCCAGTCGTGTGGTCCCATATTGTTAACTGAGAATCGCTATCTACTGAGAACGCTCTAGCTTTACGGTGGGACCCTATCGTGCCATCATATGGAATCCTATCCACTTTAGCTTGTGAAATCAGTAGGGAAACTACATCGTCTGCAGAATCCTCATCGAATTGTTCTCCTTCAACTAAAAGACTTTTTAATTTTGTGTCGTTCAGTTCTTTAAAATCCGATGGTTGAAACAATGGACGATCAAGTAACTTCGCATAAAACGCTTCAAGCTCTTCTTCGTGTTCCATATATTCACAACAAAAAGCTAAAAACATGTGTTCAGCAGTATAGGGCGGGAAAGCGTCTTCATCAGCATCCTCACATAATATCGTAGCCATAATTGATTTTTGTAATTTTATAACAAAACTTGTCGCATGAGACCTGGCATCACCTTTATTTGTTGTATTAGACGCAAATATTTTTTCGACCAGCTGATCGCATTTTGCAATTATCTCTCCCATCGTTCGCTGACAATACTCTCTAGTTCTCTCATCTTTTATGCATGTGTTATATAAGCTAAGCAGTAACTCCTCGTTTTTACCAATTGTTGTGGCAAGTAAATACTTCTCTTTTATGTTAACATCACCTTCCTTAGCTATAATTTCTTGTACATCTTTCGCAATCGAGGTGTTTTTGCCGGGCGTTCCCTTGATATAATTGCCTATGCTTTTTCTCCAATCCTTTCCACATTGTGTATTCAAATACTCTACGCTTTGTTTCCTTATGTTTAGTAACTCACCTAATTTATTTAAACAACAAAAAAAGTTTTTTGCTTCATCTGGATTAATAAGTTTCTTCTCTACTAATCTATCAGCTAGGATCTTTTCAGGTTCTGATAGCAATATTTTCTCAAAAAAATCAATATTATCAGAAATAATACTTGAAGTTTTTTTATTGCGTTGTACCGGACCGCGTAGCGTCTTATACAGCGCCCTACACTGTTTTATTATGTCGAAAATTTCTGCTAGCCTTTTTGCATTTTCCACAGAAGATCCTTTCAGTAGTCCAGACAAGGATAAACTGGAACCTTGGGCAATCGAAGCAAATCCCTGATGAGATGGAAACAGCAATTTCGTAAACGTAACGCTATACCCCCCTCTCGTGATACTTTTCCCGTTCTTTTCATCGCCGCTATCGTACTCCCAAAGTCTGACGCAACGACTAGGATTGGGAGCAGGGGTGATCGCGGTACTAGATGCGGCGGGTGCAGTGTCACGAATTCTGCCATACACGATTTGTTTCAAATTGGGATTGTTTAATCTCAATGATTCATGAATACCTGCAGAGACGAAAAGCTGTCCCATCAGTATATCGTACGTTATCAAGTCTTTCGACGGATCTTCCGTTTTATAAATATTATGGTGCGCGACTATAGCCAATTTGGGGTCTAACTTTGCATGCAGTTCAGCAAAAACGAGAGACAAACAACTTCCAAATAAAAATATTTTGATCTTCTTTATATTCATACTATTACCCATAACTAAAATTAGATACTTTCCTTCTATTTGACTGTCTCATAATAAGATTAATATGCAGTTAAGTAGGCAAATTTAAAGAGTCTTAACGCGAATAACGGATTAGAAAAAATGACTAAGAAAGCCTGGGGGATTTTTCAAAAAGTAGAAAAAGGGGAGTGGATCTATACCGGGATCCCCAATGAATGCGGATCAGAGCCGGAGTAATTGTAAGTGTTTGTTTCGCCAAAAAGTCCGTAATCGTTTCATTCGTCCTGTAACTTGCACTCTCAGGTCAGTTGTATAACTTGCGCTACATATGTCGTTTGTAGTAAAAGACACATAGGCGCGCTTTTTTTTTGAGACAAATGAAAACACTAGATATATGCGACTTTTTTAAGGAGATAAATGCAGAGCTGCCCGTTGACGTATATACGGATGGTGCTTGTAGCGGAAACCCTGGACCAGGCGGCTGGGGCGCGTTGCTTCGGCAGGGGGATATGTGCACGGAGCTGTCGGGAGGCGAATCGTCTACTACAAATAATCGCATGGAGCTGTGCGCGGCAATTGAGTCGCTTGCAAAAATTCCGGAGTCGTTCAAAATAAACATTGTTACGGATAGTCAATATCTAAAGAATGGAATAGAGCTTTGGGTCAAAAACTGGAAGAAAAACGGCTGGAAAACCGCAAGTAAGCAAGTCGTAAAAAACCAGGACTTGTGGGTACGGTTGGATGAGCTGTGCATGGCTCGCGTGGTAACCTGGCGTTGGGTGAAGGGACACAGTGGAAATGAAGAAAACGAATGGGTGGACTCTTTGGCTAAGCAGGCAATTGCTCAAATCATCGTGAATGAAGCGATATAGTTTACTATGACCAAAAATTATTAAAATTAGTTACTGGAGAAAAAAATATGACAATCCGCCTGCTGTACTCACTTTTTATACTGTTACATGTTGCAAGCGAGGGGCACCCATGCTTGTTTGAAGACGAGCATTTAGGTCACTATCTCCCGCCAGGCGAGCATAGGAATAAAATCCGCGCGAAAATTGCTCAAGGGGAATGCAAAAACCTTTTGACTTCTGGCGACTACTCGCCTGAGGACGCTAAGTATGCGGAGATGTTGTCGACGCTAATATGCCGAGGCAAATGGAATACGCCGCACATAATGCGCCACTTTTTTCCCAATAAACAGCCTCCCGAATATATTACGACGGACCCAAAGGCGAAGGATCATGTTGTTGCCCTGATCGACGATGTCCCAGGGTTTTGGAGCTCTGTGACCCCTACTACCGTAAAATATACGTTTTTCAGGGAAGAAAGCGGGCGCATTGTGGGGGATGCGGTTCTGCCTCAGAAATATCGGGTTGCAAAGTATTGTGACGATAAACTAGTAGAAATGACAACATCGGATAAATTTCGTATTGTGTTCACTAAAAGTTTTATTGTTACAGCGTTTTTTTAACTTATGAATGACTTTCCGCCACACACAAAGCACACAGTATTGTTGGATGACTCCGCACCAGACGCCAAGCGTGCGGAAAGGTTTGACAAGTCCGCACTGCACACGAAGCATACACCAGTACTGTTGGATGAAGTGATCGCCAACCTAGCGCCTCAAGCTGGACACACATATGTAGATGCGACATTTGGTGGAGGAGGGTACTCCAAGAGGATCCTGGATAGCGCGGATTGTCGCGTTGTTGCAATAGACAGGGATCCAGATGCTGCAATTCGGGCGAAAGAGTTTGACGATAACCACCGCTTTTCTTTTATTCAAACTAACTTTGGAAATATATCCTCAGTTTTGTGTGGGCTAAATTATTCAGGCGTCGTGTTTGACTTTGGCGTCTCGTCATTTCAGCTGGAAGATGGGGCGCGGGGCTTTTCTTTTATGCACGAAGGCCCCCTTGATATGCGTATGAGCGACAGTGGGGAGACGGCGGCGGATGTTGTGAATACATACTCCGAAGAGGACTTGGCTCAGATTATTCGCACATATGGAGATGAACCTTTTGCGGCAAAGATTAGTCGCGCTATCGTAAACAAGCGTAAATCTCAGCCTATCTTGTCTACTGTTGAATTAGCGGACGTTGTGCGTTCCGTAGTAAGAAGGGTTAAAATGATTGACCCAGCGACAAAGACATTTCAGGCGTTGCGGGTTTTTGTGAACGATGAGCTTCGGGAAATTCAGTTGGCTTTGGATGCGATTGCGGATGATGTTTTTACCCGCCAATTAGAACGAGTGTGCGTGATTACGGTGGCGTTTCATTCATTAGAGGACCGCATTGTAAAGAATTGGTGGAAGTCCGTTGAAGAACGGGAAAGGTTCAGGGATAATTCATCTAGGCCGAGGGAGTTAGTGGATGCAGCCAGCGCGAGAAGCGAACCCCCGTGCTACGTGGGGAAGTCTAAATCTCGCGTAATTGTGCCAGGCAAGGACGAGCTTCGTGCGAATCCAAGGAGTCGCT
>JAISRQ010000026.1 GCA_031273545.1 Holosporales bacterium | reverse complement strand
GTTCCTGCTTTTCGGTTTCTTTTAGGAAATTAGCTTTCATGTATCCTTTATACGCAATTTCTGGGGAAAATCCAATGAATCATTTCAGATGGGTATAGCTATTTAAATCTCTTTTTGGTAATTGATCGGCAATCCAAAAAACGTAAATGGTAGCTAAGGTTAACAATAAAGGGTTTTTTTCTGAAGCAGAAAGTATTATCAAACGGATTATTGCTACGGTTCGTCAGCGTAAGGCTGATCGGGAAAGACACACTTTCCCTCCCTTTGTCTAGTACGTAATTTTTTATAATTCTGATGATTATTGATATCGATATGAGTTTTTTGTTGAAATAGTCATGATGGTATGTGAGAATATAATTGTAGTCAAGTTATTAGAGTAGATTTGCTGTTATGAAGAAAATTATTGGCACATATTGTAGCGTATTGTTTTTGTCCGGGTTTGCTGTTGCGTCGAATAATGATGTACTACATGACCTTAATGAAGATGGATCTGATTCCTATCGCGAGGAGGAGGTCTATGTCTGTAGTGGTGTTTACGATGGTGATATTGATGATGATGAGGATTTCTATATTTACCCTACTCATTACTTGGAAGAACGCGAGTTCATTGAATTAGAGGAACTAAACAATAGGATCTGTTCGATAATACGTAGCGTAGAGGGAGATGCAAGAATGGCGGGGAATGTAGCAAGGGACATTTCTGACCTCTCAATGGTGGAGGACGGTGCCGTTTTCGCTGCCGCTTACCCCATCCATAAAGAAGTTCTTTATGTTACAGGGAAACTCTATCAACTTTGTCATTCGGGATTTTATGTTGATGTTTATCGGCCCGATTCTATTTTAGATGCGGCAAAAGAACGCATTTCAACAAGTAGAAATAATTGCAGTACTGTAAAAGAACTACTTGAGAACTCTCTTAACAATAATATTTTTTCTCCCGAGATGAGAGTCAAATTAAATGCCGAGTTAGACGCGTTTACTAGAATAAGTAGTGCATTAGATAGCTTGGATGCTTGCGTTTCAGATTTGCAAACGCCGGAGATCGACTCAAGAGTACGAGACTTAATAAAGGATTTCGTTTACGTTGGTTTGATGGACCTGTTAGAATATCTTGAGCCAAGTAATCTTAGGGATGATCCTGAAGTAGTCAGGTTTGAGACGTGTCTTTACAGCGGGAATGACCGTCTTGTAGGCTCTTTCTTGCGTAGCGGAATGGTTGTTCAGTCAGGTGATGTAAATCGAACAGTCCTCGAGATTTACAAGTTGATACGTGACGATTGCGATCCTTTAATGAACGCACTGAAAGGCTTAATGGAATATTTTAATAGAGCAGGAGCTTCTGAAGAAATAATGACAATCCTTCAGTATTCTTTAGATAAAATTACTGAGGTCAAAAGTATTGTATGTGAACGTGTTCGTTAGGGATTTCGCCAGCTATGGCAAGTCTATTAAGACATAAAAAGTAAAAAAGCTGCTGGGGGATAAGGAAACGACTCCGACCTCCCCAGTGAATATAGACAAGCGAGTCTTTAGCGTAAGTATTTACTCTTAGCAAGGATCATATCTATTTGCGCTTAACATTGTTTCATTGGTGATATACCAGGGGGGCGTGAAGAAATCAAAAAAGAATCTAGCCATTCCGGCGCTGCATATTTATTTGAGCAGCATCTTGCTATTTAAATCTCTTTTTGATGATGGATAAGCTATCCAAAAAACGTAAATGGTCGCTAAGGTCTGGTTGATTGATTTTCATGAGGTGTCCCTTCACTCCTTCTTTAAGGAGCCTTTTACATTCTCACATCTCATGATATAATAGGGAGTAAATATTTACCTATACTACAAGGACTTTTTTTATGGATAATAAACATTTTCTAACGTTGATCATTGCAATGAGCGGACAACTAGCTTACCCCGCATCAGATCAACAGGGCCAAAGCATGTGTTCAAAGGATAATCAGACTGTGTTACCCTGCGAGAAGGAGGCGTCGAAAAATAAGTGTGTTAAAATGAGCAACGTTAAAGTAAAAGACTTAATTAAGCTAGCAAACGACGGGAATTTAGATGCACAGAATGAGCTTGGCATAAGGTACCACAGGGGCTATGGCGTCAAACAGAACTACGAAGAAGCTTTTAAGTGGTACCTAAAAGCTGCAGAAGGAGGAAATGCTGCGGCCCAAACGAATGTCGCCAACATGTATTGTGAGGGCATAGGAACAAAGGTAGACTATGCAAAGACGTTAGAATGGCTGAATAAAGCGGTGGATCAAAATTGCCCTGAGGCGGCTTATAATCTTGCCAGGGTATACGTAATGGGGGAGATTGTCGAACAGGATTTTGAGAAAGCTTTTAAACTATATATTAAGGCTGCCGAAGCTGGTGATGTGTGGGCGTGCCAAGAGTTGGGCTTAATGTACGAATTCGGGGAATACGTTGATGTAGATATGAAAAAAGCCTTTGAGTGGTATTTGAAGGGCGCGGAAGGGAGTCATCCGCCGGCTCAATATGCTGTAGCTAGGTTTTATGCTTGTGGAGTCGGTGGCGTTGTTGAGGCGAACTTAAAAAAGGGAGTCGAGTGGTGCAAAAAGGCGGCCGAGCAGGGCTATGAACCCGCTATTCAGCAACTTAAAAGCATGAAGTATTTTGAATAACTATTACAATGATTGAGGAGTTATAATGACTGTTGAGTCATTTGGCGAACAAATACTTGTAATTGCTCAGTCTTTTATTCGCAATCTTTTAGAGGACTGGAGTAGATCGGGGCCCCCAAAGATTGTGGGAAAGGAGATGAAAGATAGTAAGTGTTTTATGGACAAAAAGACCCGCAATCATTTGGGGATTAGGAGTCTTAATTATTTAAAAAAAGGGAGGTGGCTCCACCCCAACCATCCACCTTTTATCCTATCATAAAAACGTTAATGGGACGTTAATGTTAAAGCTTGACTCAAATGTGATCATTTCGTTCACGATTCCTTAACTCTTTTCTGTTACGACGGGCGGAGGCCTCTTCTTTTTTGGCGAAATGTGGCTCCAATAGTCATTCGACCCCTTTATCTATATGGCGATTCAACGCCCTCTATTTCGGCATTTTTTCATGAGTCAGTTCTGGATTTTTTTCTTAACAATCGTTGACAATATTGATACACTCAATAACTGGTGGTATCCCCAAAAGGGTATTGATGTTTACTATGAAAAAGAAGGAAGGTATATGTTAAAAATGAATATGAGTACTTTGTGCCGAAAAATAAATGGATTGACTGTTGCTTGCTTAATTTACGCAACAAATTTTGCCGCAGCGGGCATAGACCCGCGTGTAAATGTGCAAGACCGCGCACGCCAGCTTGTTGCGGAAATTGGCAGCGACTACAACCCTCTAGACGTTCCTGTCGAATGTCGTGAGCGGATCAGACTAGCTATTGAGAATGGAAGCACTGAAGCTCAATGTTACCTGGTAAAAATAGCGCAGTTTTATGGAAAATGTAATTGCCCTAAAGTTGCGAGTATTTGCTTAAAGCTCGCAGCAGCCAAAGGACACGTTCAAGCAATATTGTGGTACGGAGAACATTTGGTTTCTGGCTGTGGAGTCGAACAGAATTGTGATCTTGGCCTAAAATGTATTAGCCTAATTGCAGATCTAGGTGAAGTAGACGCATTAAATTCACTCGGGATATTCTATTGGAAATCAAGACCAGGTTACCCAATGGATCTAGAAAAAAGCAGGTTATACTTGCAAAGGTCTGCCTCCATGGGAAGTATAAATGGACAACTTTACTATGGGAACGTTCTGATGATGCAAGCACAAGAGAATCGTGGAACTTGGACAAAAGAGAAGTTTGATGAACAACTAAATGAAGCTGAAGCGACACTGCGGCCGTTATGTGATTGCGGGAATTTATCTGCCCTGTCAACCCTAGCTATTATCCACTCACTAAAAGGACTTGCATAAAAGCCATTAGAACATATCCGCTAAAAGCAGACATGTCCCTATTATTTCTTGAAGGAAGCGACCTCTGAATAATTTCAACGAGGTCGCGATCTCCTTGCGTAAAGCGGAAACCTTAGATCCAGCTTAAAAACGCCCCCTTCTTTTGGTTCAACATAAACGCTGCAACGTCTAGCATTCGATTCGAAAAGCCCCATTCATTATCATACCAAGCAAAGACCCGACAAAGTCTTCCATCAATAACTTTGGTTTGGGACGCATCCACAGTTGCGCTATTAAAGTTGTGATTAAAATCCACAGAAACCAACGGCTCATTACAAACGCTCAGCACGCCAAGCAATTCATTTTTAGCAGCCGCAGCAATCGCATCATTTAACTCCTTTGCACTTGTCGACTTAGACGCAATGAACGTCAGATCCACAGCGGACACATTCGGAGTAGGCACGCGAATCGCCACCCCATCCAGCCTCCCAGCCAACTCAGGCAAAACCAGCCCAACCGCCTTCGCTGCCCCTGTGGATGTCGGGATCATAGATACCGCTGCGGCCCTTGCTCGTCGCAAATCCTTATGTACGGTGTCTACTGGGCGCTGATCTCCCGTGTATGCGTGGATCGTCGTCATGTGCCCGCACTCAATCCCTACGGCGTCATTCAATACTTTTGCTACAGGCGCCAAGCAATTTGTAGTACAGGACGCGTTCGATAAAATCGTGTGATCCTGAGACATGCTTTCGTGGTTTACCCCATAAACGACTGTCAAGTCCGCCTTTTCGCCTGGCGCAGAGATAAGGACCCGTTTCGCTCCGCCTGCTATGTGTTTGGCAGCTTGGTCCCGCGCAGTAAACCTACCGGAGCATTCGAACACAACATCAATATCAAGGTCTTCCCACGGAAGGTTTTCTGGGTTTGGCTCTTGAAGCAACATAATGTCGCCATAGCCGATATCCATTGTTCCACGGCACATGGGGTGCAAATCTTGCGCATTTTCAATCTTCACATCAACCGGCGACAAAAATGTCCCATGCACAGAATCATATTTGAACAAATGAACGTTTGCGTCCACGGGGGCCAAATCGTTAATTGCGACAACGCGAATTGCCCCTTGAATATCTGGCAAATCCGGAAATTTAAAAACGCTCCTCTCATGCAGCGCCCGTAAAACCATACGCCCAATTCGCCCAAAACCATTAATTGCGACTTTTAACGCCATGTTCTTTCACCATCACACAAAAAAAATTAAACAGTGGGTTCAAACGCTTGCAAGCTAATTACATGCGCCAACTCTTTCCCGACTTGAACATCATATAAACAACTGTCGTCTAAGACAAGGTCAAACTCCGCCCCACAGGGAATGCGCGTCTCTAATAGTTTAAACAACGAATCCGCGGGAATTATGACTTCGCCGTACTCGATCAATGCCCATTCTTGTGAATATGAAATTTCGCTTGAACGTATTTTTTGTATAGCTTTGATCCACTTAGAGCAAACACGCGCATGCATCCCGAGGGGGTGAGTCACGACAAAATGGGAAACCTTCCTTGACACGAACTCCTCCTTAAGTCGAAACGGCTACGCTAACTATTGGCTAACGCCATCGGCCTTAACACGCAACCAGTGATGCTATGGATATTTGCTTTTTCCCGGCTTCTTCAGCCAAAACGCAAGCGTCACTTGGGCTGATTCCTGGGCACCGCTCCCTGAGGCTGAGCAGCTTTAATACCATAGGCAAGTTTACTCCGGCAACCACTTCAACGTTGCGGATACCTAATGTTGATATGGATAAATTGGAGGGAGTTCCCCCGAATAGGTCCGTCAAAATAACGACGCCATCACCTTCATTTGCTTGATCTATTATGCGCAGCAGGTCGTCACGCATCTTATCTACCTGCGCGGATATGCTTGAAACAGATACGGTAAACACGTTCTCCTTGCGGTCGAGGATCATCTCTGCACTTTCAACGAGTGCTGCCCCTAATTGCCCATGAGAAACAATCACAATTCCAATCATTTATATTACTTATCCGAGCGCTATTGCCTTCATTATATGAAAGTAGTTGCTTATTTGTCCAGCTTTTGATTCCCGGAACGTTTGACTGCCACAAAAACCGAAACCATTGGGGGGCGACTTTAAAAAAGGCTCCTTATTTATAGTTGGGTGGTAGCAATGTGTTATTATGCTTTTAAATATTTATACTAGCAATGAGGAGATGAAGACTTGTTTCGTCCTTTAAAAGGTTGCTATACTAGTGATATACAGTGTTTTCTTTATAGGTATGCGAATGAATATAGTTTATAAAATGATTTTAGCTTCCGCTTCGGCGTTCTTTGCCTCAGTATCTTCGTCGTACTGTTCTAGTGACGAATATCAAAGCGGACTCGAACAGAACGAAGGTAACACAAACATAGCTCTCAACGCAGTACTTGCGGCACTGGCTCTTGCTAGCGGCGCAGAGAGTACGGCACTAACAGTGATGCAGACTATTGATCCGAATAAAGCCTTCGGAAGACCTGCCCATGTAAGAAAGCTTAACCCGGGGAAGGAGCCAAGTGAAGATGCTGTTCAAGCAGTAAATAACGCAAAGGAGGCCATTAATTTTACATCTGAGTCACTGCCAGTTCTAGAACAATTTGTTAGGGAGGTTAGAGAGTTTGCTAAAAATAATGAGGTTCAAGTGGCAAACCTTTCCCTTTGTTTGCGTAATGATGAGGCTATTGCTTACGAGGATTGGGTTATTAATGAGGTTAATAGGATAATTCAGATTGGAAATGATATTATTCAGGCTGCAAATGAGGCGATTCAGGCTACGAAGGAATTAGCGGCAATTGCTGAGGAATATGGCTGGAGTTGGTCTTTTGATGCTTGGGACTGGGAGGTTTATCCAGATGCCTAATAATCCGGCTTTTCACTTTAGTTAACCATTTTACTTCTCTTTCGCATCTATGGAGTAGGACGATTCAGAAAATGGCGAAGGAACATTATTCGGATATTTCTTCGTCTAACGACGACGAGCCCGCGACAGCACCAATGTATTAGACGAGTTCTAAATACTGATATTTTTTGAAAACTGGATTTACGTGTGCTAACAAAAAAACATGTCAACTTGCTTTATAAAACTTACATATTCAACTCCCCCAAAAAATCTAACGATTTTTCGAGGACCCCGTTGTTCTTCAATCATTTCTCAGCCTATAATCTGGATTAACAATATTTCAGTTAATC